>JBOFUS010000422.1:0-4508 GCA_051652685.1 Beijerinckiaceae bacterium | reverse complement strand
AAAGCCGAAGCGCTGCGCCAGTCCGCCTTCGCGCAAGGCGGCCATTGCGCCCAGCGCATCGTCCAGCGCGGCGGGCCAAGGGTGCTCGGGCGTGCGGCGGTAGTGCACGCCAATGACCGGCATGCCGCAGGCAGCCGCAAAGGCGCGGATGACGTGATCATGCGTGTCGAGATCGCCGAAGGTGTAGCCCCCTCCGTGACAGTACAGCACGGCCGGGCCATTGCTCACCGCCCCATGGGGCACGGCGATCTTCAGGTCTGTGTGCACGCCATCGACAGCGACGGACGTTGCCAGCTCCAGCCGCGCCACATCCACGCGTGGCTCCGCGATGGCCGCGAAATAGCGCCGGTTGGCGGCGCGCGCCGTAGCGATATCGACGGTCGCCGGATCCGGCGTGATCAGGTCACGCGCGGCAAGATCGGCGCGGATCGCCGCCAGCACGGGCTCGACGGATTTGCGGGTGATTTCAGTCATCTGACGTTTCCCGGACCATTTCTCAGGCGAGTTTGGCGCGGCTGTCATGCCGGGCGAGGCGGGCGAGCAGGAATTCCACCTCCGCCTTTGCGGTCGCTGACAGGCCTGAGGCCGGCTTGCGCTGAGCATCCGACGCCAGCAGGCCGCGCCGCATCAGCACGTATTTGCGCACCGCGAGACCGACACCCGGCTGCTGCTCGTAGCGCAGCAGCGGCAGATGCGCGTCGAACAGGTCCTGTGCCTTCTCGCGTTCGCCGGCCTGTGACAGTCGCACCACATCGATCAGCATCTCGGGGAAGGCGTAGCCGGTGTTGGAACCATCCGCGCCGCGTGCCATCTCGAAGTCGAGGAACAGGCCTCCATTGGCGACCATGATGGAAAGCGCCCGCAGCGTGCCCTCGCGCTGCCACTGGCGCAGAGTCGATATCTTCTCCAGCCCCGGCCAGTCCTCCGCCTTCAGCATCACGCAGGAGGGGTTCTCCGTGACGATGCGGCGGATGACGCCGGGCGTCATGGTCACGCCGGTGAGCAGCGGATAGTCCTGAAGCACGAAAGGCACATCCGCGCCGATAGCCTCCACCGCCTGCGCATAATAGCCGACGATCTGGTCGTCGCTGCGCAGATGCGCGGGTGGCGCAATCATCACACCGGCGGCGCCCGCTGCCATCGCCTCGCGTGCAAGGCTGCGCATGGCGGCAAAGCCTGGTGCCGAGACGCCGACCACGACCGGCAGACCGGCCATGGCGGCGGCCGTGCGCTTCACGATCTGGATGGATTCGGCCGGCTCCAGCTTCGGTGCCTCGCCCATGATGCCGAGCACGGTGACGCCGGTCGCGCCTGCCAGACGGTAGTGCGCCATCAGCCTGTCAAGACTGGGCCAGTCAATCGCGCCATCCGGCAGGAATGGCGTGGGCGCTATGGGGAAGACGCCGGCAGCAGTGGTGGTGAGATGCGCAGTGGTCATGGCCATGGCTTTTCGCTATCGCAGCCCGACCGCTTCGCCAAGGGGCGACTGGAGTCAGATCAGCCGCCATGACCGCAACACCGCTTTCCACTTTTGCCGCCCGCCTCGGTCAACGCTACGGCGAAGGCGACGCGCCCGCGCAGTCCGTTGCCCATCCGATGATCGACCTGATGCTGAACCACCGTTCCGTGCGGGGCTACAGGCCGGACCCGCTGCCGCAAGGGGCGCTGGAGACGCTGGTCGCTGCCGCGCAATCGGCCGCCACCTCATCGAACCTCCAGACATGGAGCGTGGTGAGCGTGGAAGACCGGGCCGCCCGCGCCCGCTGCGCCGAACTGGCAGGCGGGCAGAAGCACATCAATGAATGCCCGACCTTCCTGCTCTTCCTGGCCGATACTGCCCGCCTTGCCCGCGTGGCCGAGCAGGCGGGCATCCCGTCCGCCGGCCTCGATTATTTCGAGATCCTGCTGATGGCGGCCATCGACGCCAGCCTTGCTGCACAGAATCTCGTTGTTGCGGCCGAAGCGCTGGGTCTCTCCACTGTCTACATCGGCGGCATGCGCAACAGGCCCGAGGAACTGGCAGAGCTCATCGGCCTGCCGCCGATGACGGCGGTCGTCTTCGGCCTCTGCATCGGCTACGCGGCAGAGGGGCGCGGGGGCAACATCAAGCCGCGCCTGCCGCAGGAAGCCGTGCTGCATGTGGACCGCTATGCGCTGGCAACGCAGGATGATGCCGTCGCCCGCTATGATATGGCGATGGCGGCGTTCCAGGAGCGCGAGGGCATGAAGCGTGCCGGCTGGACCAGGCATTCGGCGCAGCGCGTGGAAGGCCCGGCGCAGTTGAGCGGACGCGACGACCTGATGAAGGCGCTGCGCCGCATGGGCTTCCTCAAGGCTGAAGGCTGAACGACCGCAAGATGACCGACAAGTCCCTCAACATCCTCTCGATCCAGAGTCACGTCACCTATGGCCATGTGGGCAACGCCTCGGCGGTGTTTCCCATGCAGCGGCTGGGCGTTGAGGTCTGGCCTATCCATACCGTGCAGTTCTCGAACCACACTGGCTACGGCGCGTGGAAAGGCCGGGTCTATGACGGCCAGATGATCGACGAGGTGATGGAGGGTGTCGCGGAGCGTGGCGTGCTCCCGCGCTGCGACGGCGTTCTTTCGGGCTATGTCGGCTCCTCCGACATCGGTCATGCCATTCTCGGTGCTGTCGCCCGTGTAAAGGACTCCAACCCCCGCGCCACGTATTGCTGCGATCCCGTGATCGGCGATGTGGGTCGTGGCGTCTTCGTCAGGCCCGGCGTGCCGGAGTTTTTCCGCGATCAGGCACTGCCCACGGCCGACATCATCACGCCGAACCAGTTCGAACTGGGGTTTCTCTCGGGCGAAGGATCGGGCCAGCTTGCCGCTGCACGCAGGGCTGTGGCGAAGGTGCACGCCATGGGGCCGAAGGTCATCCTCGTCACATCGCTGATCACGGAGGAGACGCCTGCCGACTCCATCGACTTGCTTGTCTCTCAGGATGGTGCGGCGTGGCGGCTGCGCTCGCCGAAGCTTGACGTGAACGTCAACGGCGCGGGCGACGCCATCGCGGCCGTGTTCTATGTGCAGTTCCTGCGCACGGGATCAGCAGCGGAGGCGCTGTCGCGGGCAGCTTCGTCGATCTACGGCCTGCTCAGGCGCACGCAGGACGCTGGCTCCCGGGAAATCCTCACGGTTGCCGCGCAAGACGAGTTTGTGACCCCGACAACGCGGCTTCAGGCTGAGAAAATCTAGGCGGATTTGCCCCAGAAGGCATGGAAATGATGTGCCGGACCATGGCCGCTACCGATCTTCAGCTCTCCGGATGCGGCGATGGCCGCCGTGATGTAGGCCTTGGCTTCGCCAAACGCCGCCGCCAGCGGCAGGCCCCTCGCAAGCCCGGCGGCGATGGCGGACGAAAGCGTGCAGCCGGTGCCATGCACGTTCTCCGTCGCGATGCGCGGCGCGGATAGCCGCGTCTCACCTGCCGGAGTCAGCAGCAGATCAACGCTTTCCGCGCCCGCGCCATGTCCACCCTTCATCAGCACGGCGGCAGCCCCCGCACTCAACAGCGCTTCTCCCTGCCTGCGCATGGCCGCCTCGTCGGTCGCGAGCGGTTGGCCGGTCAGGAGTGCGGCTTCGTGCAGGTTGGGCGTTACCAGCGTGGCCAGTGGAAACAGTTCGGCCTTCAATGCCTCCACAGCATCGGCCCGGAGCAGGAGATCGCCCGACGCTGCGACCATGACCGGGTCAAGCACCACGGGTATGCCGGGTGCGCGATGCAGGCAGGCCGCGACCGCGCTGATCACGCCCGCGTTGGCGAGCATGCCGATCTTGATGGCGTTCACCGCGATATCGTCCATTACCGCATCAAACTGGGCCGTGACAAAGGCGGGCGGTACGTCGTGAATGCCCGTCACACCCCGGGTGTTCTGCGCCGTCAGGGCCGTGATGACCGAGCAGCCATAGACGCCCAGCGCAGCGAAGGTCTTCAGATCCGCCTGTATGCCCGCGCCGCCACCGGAATCGGAACCTGCGATGGTAAGCGCGATCGCGGTCATCGCCGCCGCGCTTCCGCAACGGCTGCGGCCAGCGCGCGTGCGGCGGCTTCCGGGTCCGGTGCGGCCGCAATGGCGGCCACAGCCGCCACGCCATCCGCGCCGGCAGCCATGGCCAGTCGCGCGTTCTCCACGTCGATCCCGCCGATGGCGACGATGGGCTTGCGCGAAAGCCGCACACATGTGGCGAGGCCCGCAAGCCCCATCGGCTCCGCCGCATCGGGCTTGACGCCCTTGGAGAACACCGGCCCAACGCCGATGTGGTTGATCAGATCCCACGGCGTTTCTGCAAGCTGTGCCGGATTGTCGATCGACAGGCCGATGATCGCTTTTGGCCCCATGATCTGGAAAACCGCAGCGGCCGGCAGATCATCCTGCCCGACATGCACGCCCGCGCAGCCGGCGGCGAGCGCCACATCCGGCCGGTCGTTCATGATGACGGGCACGCCGAACGGCTTGAGGGCTGCCACCAGCGCGCGCGCCT
>JBOFUS010000421.1:0-3394 GCA_051652685.1 Beijerinckiaceae bacterium | reverse complement strand
ACAAGATAGGGCGCGGCGCCGATGAAGGTGAAGAACACCGCCGAGGTGAAGCCGCAACCGAGCGAGTAGCCCATCACCTTGCGGTTGCCCAGCAGCCTCGCCGAACGCACCAGCACTTCACGGCTCGTCTGGCCGATGTTCTCTTTCGGCCGCGTTTCCGGCAGCATGGTGAGGTTCAGCGAAAGCGAGAGGATGCCGAGCGAGGCGCAGACCCAGAATATCGCCGGCCAGCCGAAGCGCTCGTCCAGCAAGCCACCGATGGTGGGAGCGAGCAGGGGAGCCACCACCATGCCCATCGTGACATAACCGATCATACTGGCCGCCGTTTCCGTGGGTGCCAGATCGCGCACGATGGTTCGGCCAAGCGCCAGCCCCGCAGTGCCGCCGGCGGCCTGTACGATACGGGCAACGATCAGTGTCTCGATACTGGTGGCAAAACTGGCGGCAATGCTCGCCGCCACGAACAATCCGAGTGACCACAGCAGCACGGGGCGGCGGCCGTAACGATCCGCCATCGGTCCAATGAACAGCTGCGAGACGGCCTGCGAGGCCAGAAACAGCGACAGCGTCAGCTGCACCTCGGCGCGGCTGGCGTTGAACCATGTGGTCCAGCCGGGCATCGAAGGCATGATGATGTTGAGCGACAGCGGCCCGATCATCGAGCCGATGATGAGGGCGGGGAGTAGCCGGCGCAGCAGAGGATCAGGGCCGGCGGTGGTCATGTCCCCGCTCAGATCGGCTGGCAGGCGCGCTTGAGCCAGGTCCGCGCCACTGGCGACACCCTGGGCAAGAGCGCCTTGAGCACGCGCGCGTGGTAGGTGTCGAGCCAGCTGCGTTCACTGTCCGTCAGCAAGGCGACTGCGATGAGCCGCCGGTCGATGGGGCAGAGCGTCAGTGTCTCGAAGCCGAGCATCGGGCGCTCGGCACCCTTCACCTTGCGCTCTTCCACCATGACGAGGTTCTCGATGCGGATGCCGTAGGCACCGGGTTTGTAATAGCCGGGCTCGTTGGAAACGATCATGCCCGGCTCCAGCGGCGCGGTGCGAACCTTGGATATGCCCTGCGGGCCTTCATGCACCCCCAGATAGGAGCCGACGCCATGGCCGACGCCGTGGTCGAAATCGAGACCGGCGTCCCAGAGCGCCTGGCGGCCAAGCGTGTCGAGCTGTGCGCCGCTCGTGCCTTTCGGGAACACCGCGCGCGAAATCGCGATCATGCCCTTCAGAACGCGGGTAAAGCGGTCTTTCATCTCCGGCGTCGGCCTGCCGATGGCGATGACGCGGGTGATGTCGGTCGTGCCGTCCTCGTACTGGCCGCCGGAGTCGATCAGGAACAGGCCCGGCGTGATCTCGCGGTTGCTATCACGGTTGACGCGGTAATGCGGCAGCGCCGCGTGGGGGCCGGCGGCGGAAATCGTGTCGAAGGAGATGTCCTTCAGCTTGCCCGTGGCGGCGCGAAAGCCTTCCATCTGCGTGGCGGCATCAATCTCGGTGATGCCGCCTTTCGGCGCATGGATATCGAGCCAACGCAGGAAGTTGGCGACCGCCGCACCGTCGCGCAGCTGGGCCGAACGCGCGCCGCGCCGTTCTGCATCGTTCTTCGCAGCCTTCAGTCCGGTGATCGGATTGTCGCGGACATCCGCCTTGCCGCCTGCCACCTTGAAGGTGTTGATCATGCCGATGCTGGCCGTTGCCTTGTCGAACGCGGCGTGGAGGCCAGCCGCACCTTGCGCCGCAAGGGCTGTTGCAAAGTCCCGCTCTTCCTCGACGTCGGCAATGGCCGAAAGCGCTTGACGAACCGCATCCGACAGCTTGCGCCCGTCGATGTAGAGTGTCGAACGGCCCTCTGCCCGCAGGATTGCGAGGCCAAGCGCCAGCGGCATGTGCAGCACATCGCGCCCACGGATATTGAACAGCCATGCAAGGCTCGGTTGATCGGTCACGACCAGGGCGTCGCGCCGCTCCGCCTTCAGCCAATGGACGAGATGCCCGAGCTTGGTGGAAGCCTCGACGCCGGCAAAGCGCAGCGGATGCAAACTGACCGGCGTCGCGGGCTGTGCAGGCCTCTCCCTCCAGACGGCATCGACTGGATTGGGCGTTGACGATACCAGCACGAAGCCCGCGATTGCGGCCGCCGCCTCGAAGGCCCTGAGGCTGTCCGGCGTATGGCGATCCGGATCATATCCGATCCTCTGGCCTGCCCTTGTCTTGCCTTTCAGCCATTGCGCCGGTGGATGATCAGTGATCGACACGGGAGAGAAAGCGGCGGGATCAAGCTGCGCTTTCATCTGCTCCGTGTATCGACCATCGGAAAACACGGCCGCTTCGTCTTGAAGGACAATGCAAAAACCCGCCGAGCCCGTAAAGCCGGTCAGCCAGCCCACACGCTCTTCGCAGTCTGGCAAGTACTCATTCTGATATTGATCGGCTCTTGGTATGATATAGCCATCAAGATCGCGGGCTTTGAGCTCGGCGCGCAGGTGCGAAAGCCGCTCAGCGCTCAGCTTTGGCTCAGATTTTGTATCGAATGACTGAAATATCGAATTGCCCACAGCAAAATCCTATTCTCCCGACCACCGTCTGTCGAGAGGGGGAAGATGATCACATTTTCATCACTGAAGATGATGGATTCGATCTTGATATGCATTTTGAGGCAATTATTTCCAAAGTGTGACTAAACACATGCGTTTATCGCATGGCTGCTGACGAAACTCTGCCCTCCTCGCAAAGCCGGACGCACCCCATCTTCCATCCACAAGAAAACTCCGGAAACGCCGGGGCTCATCCCTCCAATCCTGGAAAGGAAGATGTCCATGAGCACCTTGACCCTGAACCCCACCGCCCGCCTCGGCCGCAATACTGCCGAGGTCAGCGTACCATCCGGACGCCGCTCGATCTTCACCCGGATCGTCGACGCCATCGCAGCATCGAACCGGCGCAAGGCCGATATCGAGGTGCGCCGCATCCTCGCGATGCGCGCCGAACGCAAGCCCGACGTCGACTACGCACTTCTGCCTTTCGCGGGCGAGTAAGCCGTTTCGCCGCTCGCTTCCGCTTGACCGCCAACTCTTTCAAAGGATTTTACGTCATGATCGTTCATCTCTTCTCGTTTCTCCGCGCTGCCGCCGAGGTGATCGCCGACGCGCGTCGCATGCAGCTCAAGATGGGCCGCAAGCACGGCTGGATGGCCGAATAAGTCCGCTTCTTCCTGCGTTACGTTGATCAGGGGAGTGGCCGTGCGGCCGCTCCCTTTCTCTTGAGCAGAAGTGCCACCCAGCCGTCGATATCAACGCGGTGGGCGAGATGGAAACCCTGGCCGCGGTAAGCCGCCAGTACGCCGGCGACATCGCCCTTCAGCAGACCCGAAAGCACCAGTTCGGCATCCGTTGTTGCAG
>JBOFUS010000420.1:0-1943 GCA_051652685.1 Beijerinckiaceae bacterium | reverse complement strand
ACAGAATGGCAGTGCGGCCAAACTGCCAGATCACGCCAGACCAGTCGTCCGGCGAAGATCCGGGTTCGCTCAGCCCCGCGATCTGGAGGCTGATCCCGCCTCCGTTCTTCCATGGGATGCGCTGGAAGCTGGCTTGCGGGAGGTGTTGGATGGGCAAGGGGTGCTTCCCTGGCTGGGGGCGGGTTGATGTGTTTCGAGGTGCAGACATAGACCATACCGCCAAGCTTTTCGCGTTGGCATGACCCATGTTCATCAGTTTGCTCGATTTCAGAAGCCGAGGAAAAAGCAGCCAGAGTTTCTAAATTTGGCATCACGTGCCCATAACGCCATTTGGTATCACGTCCCCGTACACCCCGTAACACCTCGAACTTCCCGTACTGCCACCGCTGATTTAAGCAGACATTCTCATCGGTCGATACTCATTGTCGTTCGAGCATTCGATATCGATTGGCGGTGAAGAGGCTCTTGGAATGCTGAACCCAGAAATCTGCTTTACGCTCGCCTTAATGTCGAGACATAGCGCCTCACAGGCATGAAGCCTGATCAGCGCCTCGGCGTTGGAGTCGATCTCCGCGACCTCGCCCCGCTCCCAACGGCTGATCGCCAGCGGTTCGCGGTGGACAAGCTGAGCAAGTTCCGCCTGTGTCATGCCCATCTCAGTCCGTAGGAAACGAAGCTCGCGCCCCGTCAGGCTGGATGTCTTCTCGACGAGCATGGTTGCGATCAACTTGTGGAGGTCGGCGATGTTCGGAATCGTGATCGTCTCCTCTCCAGCGTCATCGGTTTGGAACCGGGCACCGTGAATGAACACGTCGTCCAGACCGGATTCGGTATAGCGGTACGGCTTCATGATGTGGCTCCTTTACAATTCAACTTTCATCAGCCCACATCACCGTCACGACTTTGATCTGATGCGGATTGAAGCAGGGTATGACGACAATACGAACAACACGGTTCCCCGAGTTTGGGGTCCGTGTCTCCATTTTGTACTTGAAGAGCTTTGGGTCCGACGAGACGTCAGCTTCCTCAAAAACGAACCCGTTCCTCAGGATGTAGAGGACGTCACTGATGATAAGGTCCCGCTCATTTAGACGCTCTTTCGCGTGCCGCGTAAGGCTGAAAGCCAACTCGCGGGATCGCCCCAACGTTCGTATTGCATCTGTCGCATCGGCCGGGGACCATGGCTGTGACTTGTTCATCAACGTCTCAGTGATAACTTAACTTATCATGGTGATAAGTCAAGATGGAATCAAGCGCAATGCGCCGCATATCGCAGCTTGAGCAGTTCGGGGGAATTACGGTTCAGAATAGGAAATGCTAAACTGCGTCCTTGCTACAATGTTGAGATAGCGCCCTCCCATCCCTACCTCCCCAACGCCCCTCTTACCAACCGCACGGCATCTTCACTCGCCCATTCCGCCGGCCCCGGCAGGTACGCCAGCTCGCACCCGTCCTTATCAACCAGCAGCGTCGTCGGCATCCCCAGCGCCCGGTCCACCACCCGCAGTTGCTGGAACACCTTGGCCGACGGATCGGCATAATACGCCAGCCGGCTGACCCCAATCTCCGCCAGAAACGTCTTCGGCCGCTCGAGGTTGCGCTGGTCGATGTTGATGGCCACCACCTCGAAATCCGGCCCGCCGAGCTCCGCCTGCAGCCTGTCCAGCGCCGGCATTTCCTTGCGGCAAGGCGCGCACCAGGTGGCCCAGAGATTGACGAGGATCACCTTGCCGCGAAGGCTGGCGAGCGTCGTCGGCTTGCCGTCCGGCGTCTGGAAGGCGAGGTCGGGGATGAGCTTGGGCTTTTCCGCCACCAGCACCGCCGCCACTTCGCCCACCGCCAGTGGCTTCAGCTTCGTGGCCGTTTCCACGGTGCGGGCGCAGACGGCGTTCGATTGCGCGTTGCCACCCTTCGCGCTCATCCCGTATAGCGCCGTGGCGAGC
>JBOFUS010000419.1:0-4384 GCA_051652685.1 Beijerinckiaceae bacterium | reverse complement strand
CGATGCTGCGGCTGGGAATGACGTGGTCATAGACCTGCATCAGGTAGAGCGGCAGCGTCAGACCGAAGAGGTTGATGAAGGCACTGAGCAGGAAAATCCTGAACAGGGAGCCATGACAGGCTGAAAACGCCCGCTCGATCTCGGTTCTGGGCGTGAAGGACAGGTTGCGCCAGCCGAACATGCTTCCACTCCCCGGGACTTCCGCTGCGCCAAGGCGCGAGCTTCAGGCTGTACTGTGTCTTGTTTGGGGCAAAAGGGGGGAGCGCTGCTCCCCCCTTCGCTTGTCGAGACGATATCAATCGATATCGATGTCGATGCTGGAGTCCTGATCGGTATCGGCCGTCTGATCGATATCCATGTCGACATCCACGTCCTCGCTGTCGTCGACATCGACGTCGCTGGCGGTGGTCTGGTCGGTGTCGATGTCCTGCTCGATGTCGGTGTCGACGTCGATGTCGGTGCTGTCGTCCACTTCAACCGCTGTGGTCGCATCCTGGTCGTTGTCCACGTCCTGGTCGGTGTCCATGTCAACGTCGATGTCTTCGCTGTCACTGATGCGGACTTCATCGTCGATGCTCTGCTCGACGTCGTTGTCCTGATCGGTGTCAGAGTCGATATCCACGTCTTCGCTGTCATCGACGTTGTGGTCGGTGTCAGCGTCCTGGTCGCTGTCGGTTTCCTGCGTTTCGTCGATGTCGATATCGACGTCGTCGCTGTCGCTGACATCAACCTCGGCGTCGGCGTCTGAATCGACTTCCGAGTCCTGGTCAGTATCAACGTCGGAATCGACATCTTCGCTGTCAGTCGTGGTGGAATCGCTGTTGTCGGTCTGGTTGGTGTCGTCGTCCTGGTCGAGGTCGACGTCGACGTCAATGTTGTCGGATGCCATGGTAGCTCTCCTTCTACGGTTGGCCGTTGCCCCCGAAACGGTGAAATCCGTCCGGAGTTTGGAGGGAGCCCGGGGCGTGCCCGCCGCGTCTCTCCATGTCGTCACAATCGATCAGGAGACGGGGAGGCGATAGAAACGAAAAAGGATTGCAAACCAATGGCTTAGGTATGATCAGAAAGGATTAGTTAACCTGTTCTTTTAATAAGCTGGCGAAGTAAAAATGCCACTAACCCCGCACCTTTCGGAGCGGGGTTCCATGGTGAGAATGCGTGCCATTCTAGCGACGTCTGGGTGTAGGCGTCCCTTCTCCCCATGGGGGAGAAGGGCAGGATGAGGGGGCGCGGAGTTCAAATGAGCGAACGCCGGAACCCCCTCACCCAACCCTTTCCCGCCGGGGAGAGGGCTTCAAGCGAGCACAGCTCTGGACCTCTTCAGCACCTAAGGCCCCGTCGGATCGATCACGATCACGATGTCCGTGTCCGTCTCCACGTCGGTTGATCCATCAATGTCGAGGTCAAGCGCATCGCCGTCGTCGTCGTGTTCGATGGAGCCGTCGCGGTTGATCCTTGCGTCTTGATCGACATCCACATCGGTATCGATGTCATCCACGTCCGAGCGCACCGTGACGTCGGATTCCATGCTCACACGGTCGTCCTGGTCGTTCTGCGCATCGACAGCTCCGTCCTCATCCTCGTCCACATCGAGATCGAGTTCGTCCTCGACCTCGATATCGTTGTCGACCTCGATCTCGATCTCGATGGATATGGAGCCATCGTCGTCTTCCTCGATGTCAATAAAGACGTCGCTCCGCAGTTCCACATCGGTCATCTGGTCGAGAAGCGCCTCGACATCGGCCCGGTTTCCATCTCCCTCACCATCGCGCTCGTCGAGATCGACTTCCTGATCGGTCTCGTTGTCCTGGTTGACGCGGATATCGAGTTCGACCCTGACGGGACGGCTGTCGGAGCCGATATCGATGTCGATACCGACTTCGTCGAGGATGCGCGTGGCAAAATCGACGTCGATCTCCGTGTCATCGTCCTCGCCCGGATCTTCATCGGAGCGCCGGTCGATGTCCTGATCGACGTCACTCCCCTGCTCGATCTCGACATTGACATCGTGTCCGTCGCCGGAGGGCAGGTCGATGTCGATGTCGGCGCGCTGATCTTCCTCGTGGTCGAGGCTGATCCGTTCGTCGTGCAGGTCGGGTGGCATCGGTGTTCCTCTCGACCACCGGCGCTACCGCCGGGCGGATTTCAGGAGTTTGCCGACACAGAATGCGGGAATGCGCCTTGGCGGCACACCGACCAAAACCGGGCTCATCCTTTCGGGCGAGCCGCAGTGCGCCACGAGCCATGGTCCACCTGCCCTGTGCGAAAAATCCCCATGCCGAAACGGCATCGATTTTCCCTTGACGTCATCTTGCGAAACGCGACGATGCTGCACTGTCAGACGAACATCGAAGGAGCATACCGCCATGCAGCTCACGCGCCGCGCGACCATCGCGCTCCTTGCTTCCGCCGCACCTTTTGCTGCACGCGCCGCGAAGTCCAATGACACACTGACGGCGGCCTTCCCGCGCGAGGTGCGCACGCTCGACGGCAACTACGCCAACCTGCGCGAGAACGACATTTTGGGCCTGCTGGTCGATGACGCGCTTTTCGCCGTCGATCCTAAGTCAGGTCAGCCGGTCCCTTGCGCAGCAAAGGAAGCGACCTACCGCGATGCCACGACGCTCGTCGTAACGCTGCGCGACGATGTGCATTTCCACGACGGCGGCACGATGACCGCCGACGACGTCGTCTACACCTTCACCTACATCCTCGATGCTGCGAACCAGAACGACTACCAGAGCCGTTTCGTGCGCTGGCTGGCAGGCGTGACGGCGGAAGGGGCGAACACCGTCGTTTTCAAGCTGAAGCAGCCCTACGCTATGGCGCTCTATGATTTCGCCATGTACGCCAAGATCCGCCGCAAGGACTCCTACGCCGACGCCAGCAAGCCCGGCGGTTTCAACGCGGAGGCGCAGACGCTGAAGCTGAACGGCACCGGCCCTTACCGGGTGCTCGCCTTCCGCCCGGGCCAGCAGCTGGTGCTCCAGCGCTTTGATCGTTACCGGGCCGAGAGCCCCAAGGGGAAGCCAGCGATCCGCAACATCACGATCCGCATCATTCCCGACTACGCCACGCAGGCAGCAGAGGTGATTTCGGGCGGTGTGGACTGGACCTTCGGCATGCCGGCTGATCTGGCGGAGAACACCGCGCGCTCCGGCCTTGTGCAGAACCTCGCCGGGCCTTCGCTGCGTACCCATTACATTTCGCTGGATGCCGAAGGAAAAACGCTGAAGGACGGGCCGCTGACCAAGCGCGCCGTGCGTCAAGCGCTGAATCTGGCGATCAACAAGGATGCCATCGTCAAGAACCTGATCCGTGGTGCGGGCGAGGTGCTGGATACGCCGTGCATCCCCGCACAGTTTGGCTGTTCAACCGACGGCATCACCCGCTACGCTTTTGATCCGTCGAAGGCGAAAGCGCTGATCGTTGAAGCGGGCTATCCTGATGGCTTTGAGCTGGAACTCTGGAGCGCCACGCATCGCCCGGTCTGCGAGGCGATTGTCGGCTTCTGGAAGGCGGTCGGCGTGAAAGCGACGTTGCGCGTGGTGCAGGGGCCCACGCTCACCCAGTCGCGCCGCGAAAACAAGATCGCGGCGGAGTTTGCCTCGTCCGGCAGCTTTGGCATTCCTGATGCCGGCGCGATCCTGCCGGACCGGCTGGGGCCAGGTTCACAGCGGAACTTCTCCGGAGACAAGGCCATGTCCGACCTCGTGCTCAAGGCAGTGTCGACCGTCAATCAGGACGAGCGCAAGGCGCATTTCGCCGCCGCCAACAGGATCATCACGGCGGAAGCCTACTGGGTGCCATTGTTCACCGATGGCCAGAACTTCGTGATGGCGAAGGATCTCGCCTACGAGCAGGCGGCCGACGGCATGCAGCGGCTGTTCCTCGCCCGCTGGCGGTAGAGACACGGCATGTTGCGTTTCTTTCTTGGCAGGTTGGCGGTGGCGCTCAGCGTTGCCGTGACACTGTCTATCGTCACCTTCCTGATCATGAATGCCGCTGTCGATCCGGCTGCCGCCATGGCGGGACAGGACGCGACGGAAGAGCGCATCGAGCAGGTGCGCCGCGAGCTCGGCCTCGACCGGCCGCTGGTGACCCAATACTTTGGCTGGCTGTCGGGCGTGCTTTCAGGGGATTTCGGCCAAAGCTGGTACTGGAAACAACCGGTCTCCGACATCATCGTCCAGAACGCGCCAAGCACGATCCTGCTCGCGGGGCTTGCTGTGCTGGTGACGGTACTGGTCGCGGTGCCGCTGGGGCTGCTTGCGGCGCTTTACGCCGACAGCTGGGTTGACCGGCTGGCGGTGTCGTTTTCGGTCGGCGTGCAGGCCATGCCGACATTCTTCATGGGGCTGCTGTTCATCATCGTCTTTGCGCT
>JBOFUS010000418.1:0-1985 GCA_051652685.1 Beijerinckiaceae bacterium | reverse complement strand
TCGGTCCCAAGCTCAAGGAGGGCGATGGTCAGTCGCCCGAGGGGTTCTATGCCGTGACGCGCCGGGCGCTCAATCCCAACTCCAGCTACTACCTTTCCTTCAATCTCGGCTTCCCCAACGCCTTTGACCGCGCCCATGGTCGCACGGGCTCTTTCCTGATGGTCCATGGCGATTGCCTTTCGGTTGGTTGCTACGCCATGACGGACTCGGGCATTGAGGAAATCTATGGTCTGGTGGAGGCGGCACTTGGATCGGAGCAGAAAGAAGTTCCGGTGCATGTGTTCCCGTTCCGCATGACGGAAGCAAGCCAGTCGCGGCATGGCCGCTCGCCGCACGCGGCGTTCTGGAGAAACCTGCAGGAAGGCCATGACTGGTTCGAGCGCCATGGCACCCCGCCGCGCGCGGCAGCCTGCGGGCGCCGCTATGCGTTCAGCGACGAATCCGGATCAGCGTCAGGCTGTGCACCGATTGCCGGCATGTGACAGGAGGTCCGGAAGTCCCCTCCTTGCGCGGCTAAGGCTTGCCGGTTGATAGTGCCGCGCAGTAGGGTTCGCACGGCGTAACGGGGAAGACATGCGGGACATCCGGAAGATTGGCGTCATCGGGTCGGGGCAGATGGGCAATGGCATCGCCCATGTCGCGGCACTTGGCGGTCTGGACGTCGTCATGCACGACATCAGCCGCGAAAAGATCGAGGCGGGACTGGCCACCATCACCGGCAATCTTGCCCGGCAGGTGCAGAAGGGCACGATCGACGATGCAAGCCGTCAGGCGGCGCTCGCCCGCATCGGCAGCGCGCTGGACCCGGCAGGTCTTGGCGAATGCGATCTTGTGATCGAGGCAGCAACCGAGAACGAGGACGTCAAGAAGAAGATCTACGGCCTGGTTTGCAGGCACCTGAAGCCCACCGCGATCCTCGCCTCCAACACGTCATCCATCTCGATCACGCGGCTGGCGTCGGCGTCCGATCGGCCGGAACGCTTCATCGGCATTCATTTCATGAACCCCGTGCCGATGATGCAGCTTGTCGAGATCATCCGGGGCATCGCCACGGACGACGAGACATACCAGACCGCCAAGGGCTTCGTTGAAGGACTGGGCAAGACGGTCACGCTTTCGGAGGATTTCCCGGCCTTCATCGTCAACCGCATCCTGCTGCCAATGATCAACGAGGCGGTCTACACGCTCTATGAAGGTGTCGGCTCGGTCGAGGCCATCGACACCGCCATGCGCATGGGTGCCAATCACCCCATGGGGCCGCTGCAACTGGCGGATTTCATCGGGCTCGATACCTGTCTGTCGGTGATGCAGGTGCTGCATGACGGGTTGGCCGACTCCAAATACCGGCCCTGTCCGCTGCTGGTGAAGTATGTCGAAGCCGGCTGGCTCGGCCGCAAGACCAAGCGTGGCTTTTACGACTATCGCGGCGAGAAGCCGGTTCCGACCCGCTGAAACCGAGTCGGCCCCTACGCCGCCTTCAGATCGTTGATCAGCCGCGCCATCGTCCGCTCCACCTCATCCGCCTTGCTCGAGAGGTTGTTGGCGAGTTCTGACAACTCGTTGGCGCGTTCCGTGGTGTCGAGCGACTTGTTGGTGACGTCCTTGAGAATTTCGGACACGGCACGGGAATCAACGGCCGTTTCCTCGATATTGAAGTTGATGTCGTCGGTGGTGACGGACTGCTCCTCGGTCGCCGTCGCGATGGCGGCTGAAACAGCGGTGATCTCGTCGATCACACCGATTACATCGCTGATGACGCCCGCGAGATCGCCGGTAGCGTGCTTGATGGCGCTGATCTGGCCGGCAATCTCGGTGGTGGCATTCGATGTCTGGCTGGCGAGTGACTTCACCTCACTGGCAACGACCGCGAAGCCGCGTCCCGCCTCGCCGGCGCGCGCCGCTTCGATGGTGGCATTGAGTGCCAGCAGGTTTGTCTGGCTGGCGATGCCGGCGATGAGGCCGCCCATGTCGCCGATGCGGCGGAT
>JBOFUS010000417.1:0-1812 GCA_051652685.1 Beijerinckiaceae bacterium | reverse complement strand
ACCAGTTCCTCACGGATCGGGTCGATGGGCGGGTTCGTCACCTGCGCGAAGTTCTGCTTGAAATACGTGAACAGCGGCTTCGCGCGGTCCGACAGCGCCGAGATCGGCGTGTCTGTCCCCATGGAGCCGACGGCCTCCTGGCCGGTGACGGCCATGGGTGCCATGAGCAGCGTTAGGTCTTCCTGCGTGTAGCCGAAGGCCTGCTGCTTATCGAGCAGGCTGACATCGGTGCGGGATGCCCGCGGCTCGACGGGCTTCAGGTCTTCCAGCACCATCTGCGAGCGCTTCAGCCACTCCTTGTAGGGGTTGGCGGCGGCAAGCTCCTGCTTGATTTCCTCGTCGGCGACGATGCGGCCCTTTTCCAGATCGATGAGCAGCATCTTGCCGGGCTGGAGCCGCCACTTCCTGACGATATCCTTCTCCGGGATCGGCAGCACGCCCATCTCGGATGCCATCACCACCAGATCATCCTTGGTGACGAAGTAGCGCGCCGGGCGCAGGCCGTTGCGGTCCAGCGTCGCGCCGATCTGCAGGCCGTCGGTGAAGGCGACGGCAGCCGGGCCGTCCCACGGCTCCATGAGCGCCGCATGGTATTCGTAGAAGGCGCGCCGCTCCTCATCCATCAACGGATTGCCGGACCACGCTTCCGGGATCAGCATCATCATGGCGTGGGTCAGCGAGTAGCCGCCGCGCACGAGGAACTCGAGCGCGTTGTCGAAGCAGGCAGTGTCCGACTGGCCTTCATACGATATCGGCCAGAGCTTGCCGATGTCGTTGCCATAGTCCTCGCTGTCGACCGAGGCCTGGCGCGCCGCCATCCAGTTGACGTTGCCGCGCAGCGTGTTGATCTCGCCATTGTGCGCCACCATCCGGTAGGGGTGGGCGAGAGACCAGGTCGGGAAGGTATTGGTCGAGAAGCGCTGGTGCACCAGCGCTATGGCGCTCTCGAAGCGCGGATCCTCAAGATCGCGGTAGTAGCCGCCAAGCTGGTTAGCCAGCAGCATGCCCTTGTAGACAACCGTCCGGCAGGAGAGCGACACAGGATAGAAACCCATCTCGCGCGGAGCCTTTTGCTCGTAGGCGGCATTTGAGATGACCTTGCGCAGAATAAAGAGCCTGCGTTCGAAGCTGTCCTCATCCGTCGACTGGCTGTCGCGGCCAATAAACACCTGCAGATGGCGGGGTTCGGTCGGCTTGACGCTTTCGCCGAGATCAGACGGATCGACCGGAGGCACGCGGAAGCCGAGCAGACGGAAGCCCTCGTCGGACACTGCTTTCTCGATGATATCGCGGCAAAGTTGCGCCACCTCAGGATCACGCGGCAGGAAGAACTGGCCGACCGCGTAATGGCCAATTTCAGGCAAGGTGAAGCCGAGCTTGGCGCATTCCTCGCGGAAGAAGCGATGCGGAATCTGCGCCAGCAATCCGCAACCGTCGCCGGCCTTGGGATCCGCGCCGACCGCGCCGCGATGCACAAGATTTCTGAGGATATCGAGACCCTTGGTGACGATTGAGTGGCTCTTGCGGTTTTTCATGTCCGCCACGAAACCGACACCGCAGGAGTCCTTCTCGCGCGCCGGGTTGTAGAAGCCTTCAGCCGCTGGCAGGCCAGGGTCGCGCACCACGAGGTCGCGGTGAAGCGCGTCCTTGATGGCTTTGCCCGTCGCGCCAACCGGCGCGATCACATCAAGCTCAGACTTCACGATCCACTCGCCCATGGCGCTCTCCCGGATTCCGTAGGGACACCAAGGGACAGGAAGACTGACCAATTGGTCAGCACTCCTGCCCTTTCCAGATCCCGCGTTATGCATG
>JBOFUS010000416.1:0-9274 GCA_051652685.1 Beijerinckiaceae bacterium | reverse complement strand
GCGCACCTCGCGCTTGCCCAGCCAGACGCTCAGCTCGCCTGAGAAAGTCATCGTCGGCCAGGTGAGTCCGGGGATTGACTCCTGGCCGCGAAACAGGCGCGGAAAGCGCCCGATCTCACTTGCCATGTCCTGTTCGCCTCGCTCAACGATGAGATCGCGTGTTGGTGCGGACGCAATGACCATCTTTGCGTCCCGGTAAGCAGACGCGCCCAGCACGCGCACGGCATGATAGTGCGACAGCACGACATGGGTGATCGGCTTGTCGGTGACACTGCGCACCCGCTGGATTACCGCCTCAGCCATGAGCGGCGTCGCCTGGGCATCGACGATGAGGACGCCGTCATCGCCGACCACGACACCTGTGTTTGGATCGCCCTCGGCCGTGAAGGCGTAAAGGCCCGGGCCGATCTCGTCGAAACTGATCTTCTTGTCGGCGAGGTCCTGCGTCGAAGCGAAACCGGTCATGTCTTGTTCCAATCCTGATTGATCTCAGGTCCAGTCGCCGATGCACATCTGCAACGCCGCGAGTCCGGCGATCGCCGCCGTTTCGGCGCGCAGGATCCGTGGCCCAAGCGCCAGGCGTACGGACTGAGGATGTCCCAGCAGCATGGCCCGCTCCTCTGCATCGAAGCCGCCCTCGGGCCCGATGAACAGTGCGGCGCGGGCACCGCGCGGCACTGCCGACAGCGCTTCGCGCGGATCACCCAATTCTGCAAGCTCGTCGCAGAAGACAATCACCCTGTCCGCCTCCAGCGACGCCAGCGCAGCCGGAAGCTTGGCTTCGATACCGAGCTCGGGCAGGCTGAGCACGCCGCACTGCTCTGCCGCTTCAATCATGTTGGCGCGGAGGCGTTCCACGTTCAGGCGTGCAGACTGCGTTCGTCGCGTGATGACGGGGACGAGCCGTCCAGCGCCCATCTCAACTGCTTTCTGGACCATATAATCCAGCCGCTGGCTCTTGATCGGCGCGAAACAGAGCCAGATCGCGGAAGCCGCCGGTTGCGCGCGCGTCTGGGCCAGCAGCTCCAGTGTTGCCGCCTTCCGGTTGGCGTCCCTGATCGCTGCGCGCCACTCGCCATCGCAGCCATTGAAGACAAGCAACCCGTCACCGGCATCCATGCGCAGCACATTGATCAGATAGTTTCCCTGCGCCTTGTCCAGCGCCAGCACATCACCCACCGCCATCGGCGCGTCGATGTAGAGCCGTTGCGAGGTGAAATCGGTGCGCGGTGGCATCGTTCAGGTGCCGACCCGAGGGTCGATGGGCCGGCTGCTGCCGAGGTCAAGCAAGCCTTCCAGCAGCCGCGCGGCCGCAAAAATCCTGGCCTCGCCGCGCGGCGGAGCCACGATCTGGAGGCCGATGGGCAGTCCCTCCCGCGTGAAGCCTGCCGGCAGCGACATGGCCGGTGCGCCAACGAGCGTGATGGCGTAGACAACGGCAAGCCAGTCGACATAGCTTTCGAAGCGCACGCCGTTGCAGCTTTCCAGGTAGCGCTGCTCGATGGGGAAAGCCGCAACGATGGTTGCCGGGCAGAGCAACAGGTCATAGGTCTCGAAGAAGGTGAAGGCCCGCTTGATGATGGCCGCACGCGTTGTCTCGGCGCGGATGATCTGGTCGGCAGTCAGATTGAGACCCTTCTCGATGTTCCAGATGACTTCAGGCTTCAGCTTGTCTCGGTGCTGCTCCAGCAGGTGCTTCCGCGAAATGGCAAAGCCCAGCGCCCTCAGAGTCTGGAAACACTCATGCGCCCCGGAGAAATCCGGATGCGCCTCCTCCACGATCACGCCAACGTCCTGAAGGCGCTGTGCCGCCGCGCGCGTGATCGCCGCCACCTCCGGGTCCACCGGCGTGATGCCCAGATCGGCGGAGTACGCCACTTTCAGCGGCTTCCAGCCCGAACGCGCCGCTGCGAGATAGCTGCCTGTCGGAGCAGGCAGCGAAACCGCGTCGCGCGCGTCCTCGCCCACCATGGCGTCGAGGAACAGCGCCACATCCTCGACACTGCGGCCCATGGGGCCTTCCACAGAGAGCCGGCTGTCGATCTTGAGCCCCGGCGAATGTGCCACACGGCCGGGCGTCGGGCGCAGACCCACCACACCGCAGAAGCTCGCGGGATTGCGCAGCGATCCGCCAAGATCGGAACCATGCGCCAGCCAGGCCATGCCGGTGGCGAGTGCCACTGCAGCACCACCGGATGAGCCCGCCGCCGAGCGGCTGGTGTTCCAGGGGTTGCGCGTCGCGCCGAAGACCTCGTTGAAGGTCTGCGCGCCCGCACCAAACTCCGGCGTGTTCGACTTGGCGTAGACAATGCCGCCCTGCCCTTCGAGGTGCTCTACGAGGATGTCTGACGCTTCGGAAATGTTGTCCGCGAAGATCGGCGAGCCATGCGTCGTGCGCACGCCCTTCACCTCGGTCAGATCCTTGATCGCCACCGGCAAGCCCGCCAGCACGCCACGCTCCGCCATCGGCTTTGCCAACATGTCGTGGGCGGCGGCGCGGGCACGCTCCATGCAGAGCGTCGGCAACGCATTGACCTTCGGATCGACTTCAGCGATCCGCGCGGCCAGCGCGTCAAGGCAATCATGGGGCGTGATTGCACCGAGCTTCAGCAGCGCGACGATTTCGGTGGCAGATTGGTCGATCAGGGGATTGGTCGAGGTCATGCTTCCTCCGTTTCGTCGCAACATGTCGCGTGGACGGCTGCGCGACAACACCATGGGGCCACCGGCGCTGACAAGCGTCGATCTTCTAGCGCTGACATCGTGCACAAAAGAAGGTTGAGCGGCCGGACTGGACGATGCGCTCCACCACGCCGGTGCAGCTGGCGCGCGGACAGGGTTCGCCCTCCCGGTCATAGACCCTGAAGCGATGCTGAAAGTAGCCAAGCGACCCGTCCGCGTGGGCAAAATCCCTGAGCGTGGAGCCGCCAGCCTCGATGGCCGCCGCCAGCACGCTCCTGATCTCGGTCGTCAGCCGTTCGGCGCGGGGAGTCGGGCCGCCGGCCGCTCCCACGATGCTGCCCGCCGCCCGGCGTGGCGAGAGACCCGCGCCATGCAGCGCTTCGCAGACATAGATGTTGCCGAGCCCCGCGATCAGCTTCTGGTCCAGCAACGCCGCCTTCAGTGGCGTGGCCTTGCTGGCAAAGAGCGAGGCCAGGCGTTCCGGCGTCAGCTCGTTGCCCAGCGGCTCGATACCGATATCCTTCGTCAGCGGATGGCTCGTGATCTCGGCGCGCGGGATGAGCACCATGAAACCGAAACGGCGGACATCGTTATAGATGACGCGGTAGCCGCCCTCGATTTCAAAGACGGCGTGATCATGGGCGGGATGGCGGTTGACCGTATCGTGGAACTCGCCGGGTACCAACGCCGCGCCACCACCCTCGATGACGAAACGCCCGGTCATGCCCAGATGCATGACCAGCACCTCGCCATCATCAAGATCGGCCATCAGATACTTCGCCCGCCGACCCATATGCATCACGGTCCGGCCTTCGAGCCTAGTGGCAAAGCGAACCGGGAAAGGAAAGCGCAGATCGGCGCGGTTGAGTCTCACCTTCAGGATGCGCTTGCCTTCCATCACCGGCTGAAGTCCGCGCCGGACAGTTTCGACTTCGGGAAGTTCAGGCACTTGACGGATGACCCCTCGTGGCGCGACGTCCGGACGCGCCATATCTGGCGTGGAAACATCATCCGAAGCCTTATAAGAAGGCGGCGTCACTTCGCAATGAAAGCCCATTCCTTGGCCGCGATCCGTTCCAGTTCCCTATCAGACCCGTCGCCTGAAAGTGGTTCGACCCATTTCGGCTTTGAAACCGTTCCGCTCGCGGAGAAGCAGGACCGCGTCGACGGCGTGTTCCACTCGGTCGCAGCCCGCTATGACCTGATGAACGACGTGATGTCGGCCGGCCTTCACCGGCTTTGGAAGGAAGCGCTGATCGCGCAGCTCCGCCCGGCCTCCCACCGACCCTGGCGGCATCTGGATGTGGCTGGCGGTACCGGTGACGTGGCGTTCCGCGTGCTCGAGGCCGCTGGCGAAAAAGCTCACGTCACGGTGCTCGACATCAACGCAAGCATGCTGGCGGTGGGCGAGCAACGCGCGGCGAAGCGGAAATTGCCCGGCCGGATCGACTTTGTGGAAGCAAGCGCCGAAGCGCTGCCTTACGCCGACGGCAGCTTCGACGCCTATACCATCGCTTTCGGCATCCGGAACGTGCCGCGCATTCCCCTGGCACTGTCGGAAGCCTTCCGCACGCTGAAACGCGGCGGGCGTTTCATGTGCCTCGAATTCGCGCCGGTTGATCTGCCAGTGCTTGACCGCATCTACGACGCCTATTCCTTCAGCGTGATCCCGGCCATGGGCAAGGCCATTACCGGGGATGGTGAAAGCTACCGCTATCTCGTCGAATCCATCCGCAAGTTTCCAAAGCCCGACGCGTTCGCTCGAATGATCGGCGATGCCGGTTTCCGGCGCGTCACGCACCGCGCCTTCAACGGCGGGATCGCCAACATCCATTCCGGCTGGAAGCTCTGATCGGCCCATGAACATCGTCACGCAATGAGCATCGTCACGCATCTTGGCCGGCTGTCACGGCTTGGTTTCGTGCTGGCGCGCGAAGGCGCGCTGGCGCTGATCGATCCCGAAATGCTGCCCGGGCCGGCGCGGTTTGGCGTGCGCATCGCGCGGTTGATCGAGCGCAGGACCAACGGCGGGCCGCAACTGGCGGCGGCGCTGACGCGTCTTGGACCCTCCTACGTCAAGCTCGGGCAGTTTCTGGCAACCCGACCCGATGTCGTCGGCATGCCCATGGCGCGCAATCTGGAGACACTCCAGGACAAGATGCCGCCCTTCCCCGACGTGGAAGCCCGCCGCCTGATCGTCGAAGGCCTTGGCCAGCCGGTGGAGGCCCTGTTTGCAAAGCTTGGACCACCCATCGCGGCCGCATCGGTGGCGCAGGTGCACAAGGCCGTGGTGGAAGACGCCAATGGCCCGCGCGAGGTGGCGGTCAAGGTGCTGCGCCCCGGCGTGCGCCAGCGGTTCGCCCGCGATCTGGAAACAATGCGCGCGTCGGCTGCTTTCGTCGAATGGCTGGACCCCAAGAGCCGGCGGCTGCGCCACATGGATGTGGTGGAAACGCTCGCCCGCTCGGTCGCCATCGAGCTTGATCTGCGCATGGAGGCATCCGCGCTTTCCGAGTTTGCGCAGAACACGAAGGACGATCCGGACTTTCGGCTGCCCAAGGTCGACTGGGAGCGCACGGGCCGCGATGTGCTGACCACCGAGTGGATCGACGGCACGCCGATGAACAATCTCGCCGCCATCGATGCCGCCGGTTACGACAGGGTGGCGCTTGGTAGGGCGGTGATCCAGAGCTTCCTGCGCCATGCGCTGCGGGACGGCTTCTTCCACGCCGACATGCACCAGGGAAATCTTTTCGTGGACCGCGCCGGTCAACTTGTGGCTGTCGATTTCGGCATCATGGGCCGCATCGGCATGAACGAGCGGCGGTTTCTGGCCGAGATTCTCTTTGGCTTTATCACACGGGATTACCGCCGCGTGGCGGAGGTGCATTTCGAGGCGGGCTATGTGCCGGCGCGGCATTCCGTCGATGACTTCGCGCAAGCAATCCGCGCCATCGGCGAGCCGATCCACAACCAACCGGCCGACAAGATTTCCATGGCAAAGCTGCTGACCCTGCTCTTTGAGGTGACGGAAATCTTCGACATGCAGACGCGCACTGAACTCGTCATGCTGCAGAAGACCATGGTGGTGGTCGAAGGCGTCGCCCGCAGCCTCGATCCGCAACTCGACATGTGGAAGACGGCGGAGCCGGTGGTGCGAGAGTGGATCGAGCGGAACCTTGGGCCGCTTGGAAAGCTTCAGGAAGCGGGCTCCGGCGTGGCGGGACTTGCCCGCGCGGCGCTAAAAGCGCCGGAACTGGTGGCGCGCGGCGAGCGGCTGATGGGCGAGCTGGAAACGGCGGCGGCAATGGGTTTTGCGCTGTCACCTGGCAGCGTCGAGGCCATAGGCAAGGCCGAGGCGCGCCGGGCTCGCTGGGGGAATGCGGCGCTGTGGGTGATTGCGGCGCTGCTGGCGGTGGTGGCGTGGCGGATCGTGTGATTGCGTTGATGGCAGTGCAATCATTGCAATCAAGTCAGCGCGACGCTAAACTGACTTGCAGAACACGAGGGCACGATGGCCAGCATCACTGTCCGGAAGATCGATGACGAGCTGAAACAGCGAATCCGTGTCAGGGCCGCTAAACATGGCCGGTCGCTGGAGGAAGAGGTACGAGTGACACTGGAGCGTTCGGGCGAAGAGACACCGCGTCCGAGACTCAACCTCGCGGAGTTCATCACCTCCCGGTTTGATCCACTCGGCGGGATCGACTTGCATCATGCCGAACGGGCTGAGGCGCTGGGCAAGATCGGGTTCTACGATGATTGGGATGGCCGTTGATCATCCTTGATACCAACGTCATATCCGAGATCATGAAACCGCCAGAGCAACGTGCCGGGAACGTCCTCGCGTGGCTCGCCGCTCAGGATGGCCAGAATCTCTATACAACAACCGTATCGTTCGGCGAAATCTCCTACGGCTTTGAGCTCCTTCCTGCGGGCAAGCGAAAGAACGCTTTTCAGGCGGTCGCACAGGAGGTGTTCGACATTGGACTTCGCGGTCGAATTCTTGACTATGACAAGGCTTCCGCCAGCGCCTACGCGCGGATCGCGGCAGGCCGGATCAGACGCGGCTTCTCCGTGCCGACGAAGGACGTCATGATTGCGGCGATCGCAACGGCGAGAACCATGGCGGTCGCAACACGCAACGTGAAGGACTTCGCCGATTGCGGCGTCACCGTGATCAACCCCTGGGAGTATGCCGGACCATGACCGACAAGCGCATCCTCCTGATCGTCGGAGGCGGCATCGCGGCTTACAAGGTGCTCGACCTCTGCCGGCTGCTGCGCCGGCGCGGCATCCTTGTGCGCGCCATCATGACCAAGGCGGCGGGCGCGTTCGTGACGCCGCTGTCGCTGGGCTCCGTCACAGGCGACAAGGTCTATAGCGAGCTGTTCTCGCTGACGGACGAAGCCGAGATGGGCCATATCGAGCTTTCGCGCGATGCCGACCTTGTGGTCGTGGCCCCCGCCACGGCCAACCTGCTGGCCAAGATGGCGCATGGACTTGCCAGCGATCTGGCCACGACAGCCTTGCTCGCCACCGACAAGAAGGTGCTGGTGGCCCCGGCCATGAACCTGCGCATGTGGGCGCATCCCGCGACGCAACGCAATATCGCGCAGCTTGTAGCGGATGGCGTGCGCTTCGTCGGGCCGAACGCCGGCTCCATGGCCTGCGGCGAGTTCGGCGTAGGGCGGCTGGCGGAGCCGCCGGAAATTCTGGCAGTCATCGAGGAGATGCTGAGAAGCGATCAGTCGATCCCGCTTCCCGAAGGCGCATGGGCGGAAAGCGCCCCGGGCACGTCCCGTCCGCTCGCCGGCCGCCATGTGCTGATCACCTCCGGACCAACCCATGAGCCCATCGATCCGGTGCGCTACCTCGCCAATCGCTCGTCCGGCAAGCAGGGCCACGCCATTGCCGCTGCCGCCGCCATGGCCGGCGCACGGGTGACGCTTGTGTCCGGGCCGGTCGGTATCCCCGATCCTTTCGGCGTCGATGTTCGGCGCGTCGAGACGGCACGGGAAATGCTGGCGGCAGTAGAAGCTGCTCTTCCCGCAGATATCTTCATCGGCGCGGCAGCCGTGGCGGACTGGCACGTGGCGACGGAGGCCAGCCTGAAGCTCAAGAAGGGTACGGACGGACCGCCGGCACTCACGCTGGCAGAGAACCCCGATATTCTGGCCGCCGTCTCCCGGCATGCAGACAACCGGCCGGGCCTCGTGGTTGGCTTCGCAGCGGAGACACATGACGTGGTGGCGCACGCAAAGCAGAAGCTCATCCGCAAGGGCTGCGACATTGTGGTCGCAAACGATGTCAGCGTGACTGGCGCGACGCCTGGTGGCGTGATGGGCAGCGACCGCAACACGGTGCATCTCGTTTGGGCTGACGGCGTGGAAAGCTGGCCCACGCTCAGCAAGGAAGCCGTCGCAGGACGCCTCATGCTGCGGCTCACGACCCTGCTTAAGGGCTGATACCGCTATGGACGAACGCGTCATTCCTGTCAGAATCCTGCCCCATGGCGAGGGCCTGCCCCTGCCCCGACGCGAAACCGTGGGTGCCGCTGGCCTCGATCTCACGGCTGCCATCGGTCCAGATGAACAAATCACGTTGAATTGTGGAGATAGACTCCTTGTCCCTACGGGCATCGCGCTCCAATTGCCGGCTGCATATGAAGCTCAGGTGCGTCCGCGCTCGGGCCTGGCGCTGAGGCACGGGATTACCGTGCTGAATGCGCCAGGAACCATCGACGCGGATTACCGGGGTGAGATCAATGTGCTGCTGGTGAATTTCGGCCGGGAGCCGTTTACCGTCACGCGCGGCTTGCGCATCGCGCAACTCGTCGTGGCACCGGTGACGGCGGTCAGGCTCGAACCCGTGGTCGCGCTAAACGACACAGATCGTGGCGCAGGCGGGTTCGGCTCAACCGGATCGAAGGTCGCTGGCAGCACGAAAGCAGAGGGACCATGATACTTCTTTCGCGACGCAGCATGCTGGGCATCGCAGCTGTCGTTGATATCGCCATCCATGCGCGGCCAGGACCGGTTGCCGCAAAACTTCTGGCTGCGCGCCACAGCCTTCCGCCCCGGCATCTTGAAACGCTGCTTCAGGCGCTCGTGCGCTCTGGCATCCTCAAGGGCGTGCGCGGTCCGCGCGGTGGCTATGAGCTTGCCCGCGAACGCCGGAAGATCACCGCTGGCGAGGTGGTGCGCGCGGCCATGACGGCACGGCTGGACGATGATGAACATCCCGAGCCACAATCGAAACTGGTGGATGCGGTCATCAAGCCTGCGGTTGGAGACGCCGGAGAGGCGTTTCTGGCCGTCCTTGATCGCTTCACCATCGAAGACATGTGTCGCTCGGCCGATCAAAATGGCGTGTTCATAGAAAGCGACGCCGAAGCGCTGGACTTCGCCATCTAGCCATCGGTGAACACTGGCGGAAACGGAAAGCCCATGACAAGCGACCAAAGACATGCGCCGCCCGGACGCGGCCGCATTTACAACGATATCACGCAGACCATCGGCGACACGCCGCTGGTCATCATCAACAGGCTTGCGACCGAGCGGAAGTGCGTGGCGCAAATTCTCGCCAAGCT
>JBOFUS010000415.1:0-10446 GCA_051652685.1 Beijerinckiaceae bacterium | reverse complement strand
GCTCAACGCACTTGACGCCAGCCTCGACGGCCCGGCGCACCGCGCGCGTCGTGTAGGCGTGCACCGTGACATAGGTGCCCCAGTCTTCCGCCGCCTGGACGGCCGCCAGAACCTCGTCCGCTGTGAACTGCGTCACGTCAAGTGGATCATACAGTGTCGCCGCGCCACCTCCGGCCATGACCTTGATCTGGCTGGCACCGAAGCGGAGGTTTTCGCGTGTCGCCGTCAGCACCTCGTCGCGCCCGTCGGCAATGAAGGTCGCGCCCAGCTTCTCGGCGCGCGAAATATGCCCAGTAAAGCGCCGGGAGGGCTCCGAGGGCAGGCGACCATCGCCGTGGCCGGAGGTCTGTGACACGGTCGCTCCGCTCGGCCAGATGCGCGGGCCCTTCGTGTTGCCTGAATCGATTGACTTCTTGAGCGGAAATACCGGCCCGCCCATGTCGCGCACGGCAGTAAAACCGCGCATCAACGTTGCCTCGGCTTCTGCCTCCGCCCGCTGTGAAACGGTGGCGGGAGGTACGTTGTCGTCGGTCAGGTCCCCCATGCTGCTGGCGCTCATCGTGATATGGGCGTGAGCATCGATAAGGCCGGGCATGAGCGTGCGGCCCGCCCCGTCGATCACGGTCGCGCCGGCGGGAACAGCGGCTGAGCCTGCGCTCACAGACGTGATCTTGCCGCTTTCAACGACGACCATCATTCCCGCTTTCAACTGCGGCGATTTGCCGTCGAACACACGGATGTTGCGAAAGACGATTGCGGGCGAAGAGCCCTGTGCGAAAGCTGCGTGACCTTGCGTGATTGTCACGGTGCCTGCCGCCATTCCGGCGACAAAATTTCGCCTTGAGAGCGCTTTGGCCGCGCCGTTACTTTTCGCGGGTGAGCGCCCGCCACTATCGCAAACCCTGATCATCGCGTCTTCCCCGCAAGAAACCTCGCCGCGTTGGCGAATTAAGCCTGACTGTTGGGAATTTCAAACATGTCGTTTTGCTGAAGCGGCATACTTGCGCTCGCGCTTCCTACTGAAAGGCATTGTTTCGCGAGAACCCCTCGGGGCCACTTCGCTTCCCTGCCAAAGGCGGATATTGAGATGGTCCTTCAACTGCCAGCCAGGCCTTCACCGATGACGACCGACGCGCCGCGCCCCCAACTCGTCTACTTCGCCGATACGATGTGTTCGTGGTGCTACGGCTTCGCGCCCGAGATGAACCGGGTGTTGCTGGAGGTCGGCGAGGAGGTCGATCTCGTGCTTCAGGTGGGGGGACTGCGTCCTTGGTCGACGGATGTGCTCACCGACGAAGAAAAGCCGCGCTTTCGCGGCTATCGCGAACAGGTGCAGGCGGCGAGCGGCCAGCCGTTCGACTGGCGCTTCTTTGATCGCGGCGGCTACGTGATGGACACAGAGCCCGCCTCACGCGCCGTCGCCACGGTGCGCGGGCTGGCGGGCGAGGCGGCCTACCCCTTCATGCATGCGATCCAGCGGGGATATTTCGCGTCCAACGAGGATATCCGTGATCCGGAAGTGCTGTCCTCTCACGCGGAAAGCTTCGGGATCGCTGCGGCGGATTTCCTTGAAGCCTTCGCTTCCGATGAGATGAAAGAGGCAACCAAAGCCGACTTTGCTCTGGCAAAGCGCTTCGGCGTTCAAGGGTTCCCGATGCTGGTCTTGCTAAAGGGCCGCGCCGCCTACGCTGTGGCGCAAGGCTACGCAAAGGCCGATGTGGTGGTGGCAAACATTCGCCGGGCGATGGCCCATCAGGAGGTAGCTTGAGCACCTGATTCGGTGTCTTCAGGACTCCGTCAGCGCCCAGCCTTCCGGTTGCAGCCGCTCTTGCGGCAGGAAACGGCCCTTGTAGTCCATTTTCCGGGAGCCCTTCACCCAGTAGCCAAGGTAGAGGTACGTCAGATTCATGGCATCGGCGCGGGCGATGTGGTCGAGAATCATCATGATACCGGGCGAGCGGTCAGCGTAGGCGGGGTCGAAGAAGGAATAGACCATCGACAACCCGTCAGAGAGTTTATCGCTCAGGCAGACCGCGACGAGGCGTCCAGGCTTTTCTCCTTCTGGAACGGGTTCACGATACTCGACGATCATCGTCTCGACGTGGCTGTCCTCGATCATCATGGCGAAATCGAGCACTGTCATATCCGCCATGCCGCCGTCGCCATGGCGCGCGTCCAGATAGGCGCGGAACAGCGCGAAGTGCTCCGTTGTTGGCTTGTTTGGCCGCACAGACGCCTCAAGCCCGGCGTTGCGTCTGGCAACGCGCCGCATGGAATCCGTTGGCCGGAACGCGGCGGCGACGACACGGACCGAGACGCAGGCCCTGCAGAACTCGCAGGCCGGGCGATAGGCGATGGTCTGGCTGCGCCGGAAGCCGCCCTGGGTCAGCACGTCGTTCAGTTCGCGCGCGCGCCGGCCAACCAGATGCGTGAACACCTTCCGCTCCGTCTGGCCGGGCAGATAGGGACACGCCGTGGGCGAGGTCAGGTAGAATTGCGGCGTATCGCGCGGGATCTGGCTCAATGGGCTGACCTGAACATGGCACCATAGCGGATCGCGAGGATAACACTGCCTCGCCGGCTGGCAATGGCTCCCGCGACCTTATGAACGCCAACCAGCATGACATTTTCTTAAGGTGCGATGTCGGGCAGCGAAGGTTTTCGGGTGGTTTGCCATCTTGGGCCGGGCCAAAGACGACGCCATGAGCAACCGCGCCTTTGTCCGATTCCTTTCCGTTTCCGCCTGTTTCCGGGCGTCTGACCAGCTGGCGATTGCCGCTGTGCCGATCCTCGGAGCCGCGACCTTTGGCCTGCCGGCGGATCAGATCGGCTTGATGGTGGCTGCCCAGGGCTCTGCCTGGCTGTTTCTGTCGCTGCCGTTCGGTCTGGCGGTTGACCGCGCCTCTCCGTTTCGTTCTCTTGCCCGCGCCATGCTGCTTTCGCTCATCGGCTTTGTGGTGATGATTGCAGGCTTTGTCGCGGGCGAGGTCGCGCTCTTCACCTTCGGAGCGTTTCTCACAGCGGCAGCGGCCGTGTTCGCGTTTCTGGCCGAGGGCGCAAGCCTGCAGCGGTTGCTGCCGCCGGCCGAACTGCCCAAAGGCAACGCCCGCCAGCAGATCGTGCAGTCGATGGCAATGATCATCGGGCCATTGCTGATGGGTTGGCTCGCGGGGCGTGGCGAGGCGTTGGCCGGGCTCGCTATTGCGCTCGTTCTGGCCTTTACCGGGCTTATCCTCGCATCCGGCTTTCGTTCGCCGCCCGAGAGCGCGAGCTCCGGCCGGAACGCGATGGCCGAGCTGAAAGAGGGCTTTGCCTTCGTCCGGGGCCAACCCCTGTTGCTGGGCATTCTCGGTTGCTCGCTGTTCTGGAACCTCGGCTTCATGGCGCTCCTCGCCATATTCGCTTCATACGGCCTCAGGGTGCTCGGCATGACGCCGGGTGAAGTGGGCGTTGCCCAGGGCGCGATGGGGTTGGCGTCACTTGCGGCGGCGCTGACCGCCGCGCCGTTGCTGGCGCGGTTCGAGCCGCGCCTCGTGCTGTTGTTCGGGCCGGCGACCTCGGCACTGGCAGCGGCGCTGCTCTGGCTGTCTCCGGCCACCTGGGGCGGCTGGACAGCAATCGCCGCCTTCTTCCTCCTCGGATACGGACCGATCCTCTGGTTCATTTGCCAGAACGCCATCCGCCAACTCGTGGCACCCAAGGGCATGCTCGGACGGGTGGGGGCTGTCATCCAGCTCGCCATGTACGGCGTGCGCTCCATCGGCGCGCTGGCGGGCGGCATCATCGCCGAGCGCTACGGTTTTCCGGCGGCACTGGCCGCCATCACGCTCTGCTTTGTAGCGTCCACGCTGGTGGTGCCGCTATCGGCATTGGGCCGGCTGGCGCGTCTGCCCGATAGCGCAGGCTTGCCTGCATGAGACCCCATGTCAGGCCCAGCTGCACATAGAAATGCCGCCAGTGGTCAGTATCGATCTGGAAGCCCTGCAGGATCAGGAGAAAGAAGCTTGACCAGATGGCGATGGCCTCGCGCTGCCACGGCGTGCGGCGGAAGACGAGTTTGAACCCCACCATTATCGTAGTGAAGACCAGCGCCAGATAGCTCAGCCCGCCCAGCCATCCGTAGGATGAGAAGGCGTTCAGATAGGTGTTGTGCGGATCCTCCGGGAAGTAGTCGCGGAACATCGTCGGGCCGAAACCGTTCGGCAGCTCCAGCAGGAACGGGATCGAGCGGCGCTGGTTGCCGAACCGGCCCGTCTCGCCATGGTCATAGTCCTGATTCAGCGACGCGCGCACCTCGAAGGTGGCACGGATCGCCTCGAACTGGAGCGCAATGGCCATCAGAATCACCAGAAGTGCCAGCCCCGCCAGCGCGATCAGGATGATGCGCCGGCGAATTCTGCCGCTCTCCGCCGTCAGGAACGAAAGAGCGAGGCACATCGCAATCGCACCGACCGCAACGGCCCAGGCACCACGCGAGAAGCTGAGGAACAGCCCGGCCATCAGGATCAGCAGCGTGCCCGCCGCGATTACCGGCCGGCGATGGGAACCCACGAAGAAGCCCTGCACGATGTAGACGATGGGCAGGATGATGAAGGTGCTGAACACGTTCGGATCCTTGAACGTGCCCATGGCGCGGCCGTAGCGGGTGAAGATGTCGAAGGTTCCGGCCACGTTGAAGTAGCCCATGATGCCTGCGAGACAGGCGAAAACGGCGGCAAGCGCATAGCCGCTTTTCATCAGCTCAAGCCGGCGAAGCGTGTCCTCGGAAAAGATCGCCGCGATGACGATGGCCATGATGGCCATGTAGACCGAGATGACCACGAACCAGACGGCGCGCGTCTCGTTCGCGACTTCCATCAACGAAAGCCCGCCACCCACATTGTAGAGGACAAGCAGGAGGACGAGCGGCAGGAACAGGATTCCGAGCCTGAGGCCCGTGAAAAAGAAGATTGCGGCAACAAGGGCAAAGGCGATCTCGAATGGCGCTGGCTCGATAAAAACGAGGAAGCCCGAGGCAAAAAGCAGCCACACGGCCGCGCCCCGGATTGAATCAAGCGAGAGGGTCCAGCGCGGCGCGCCCGAGAGCGGCTGATGGGGCAGGGCGGCGCTCAATACGCGTTCTCCGATTTCAGCAGTGACAGCGGCGTCATGAAAAGGATCTGAAGATCAAACCAGATCGACCAGCGGTCGATGTATTCGAGATCACAAGCCACACGCCCGCGGATCTTCTCTTCCGTGTCCGTCTCGCCGCGCCAGCCGTTTACCTGCGCCCAGCCGGTGATGCCCGGTTTGACGCGGTGGCGGGCGAAATAACCCTCGACCACTTCGTCATAGAGCCGGTTCTCAGCCTTGGCATGGACGGCGTGCGGACGGGGCCCGACGATGGACAGCTTGCCGCCAAACACCACGTTGAAGAGTTGCGGCAGTTCGTCGAGCGAGGTTTTGCGGATGAAGCGGCCGACACGGGTGACACGCGGGTCACCACGGGTAACCAGCTTCGATGCGGTCGCATCCGACTGTTCGACATACATTGAGCGGAACTTGAACACCTCGATCATCTCGTTGTTGAAACCGTAGCGCTTCTGCCGAAACAGCGATGGCCCCTTCGAATCAAGCCTGACCGCGATCGCGACCGCGAGCATGACCGGCGACAGCAGGATCAGCAGCGAAAGACCGACGCATTTGTCGAAAAGCCACTTCAGCACGACGTCCCAGTCGGCGATGGGTTTGTCCAGCATGTCGAGGACCGGCAGGCTGCCGATGTAGGAGTAGTTCCGGGGACGAAACCTCAGTTTCTGCGAATCCGCCGCAAGGCGGATGTCGAGTGGCAGCACCCAGAGTTTGCGCAGGATATCAAGCAGCCGCGTCTCTGCCGTCATCGGCAGGGCGCAGATGACAAGATCAAGCCGCGCATGCCGGGCGTAATCGACGAGATCATCCACTGCGCCAAGCTTGGGAAAGCCCGCAATCACGTCGGGCGAACGCTCGTCGGCGCGGTCGTCGAACACACCAACGATCCGGATATCGCCCGGCCCGTCGGATCGAAGCGCCCGCAGGAGCCGCTCGGCCGCTTCGCCGCCGCCAATCACGGCGGTGCGGCGATCAAGCAGGCCACGCCGGGTGAGTCCGCGGATTCTCAGCGCGAAAGCGAGGCGTGCCAGCAGAAGCACGCCGGGTGTCGCCATGAACCAGGCGCCCATGAACAGGCGGGATACGGTGATGTCGAGTTTGAGAAAGAACAGCGAGGCGAAAGCGATGAGGAATACCAGCGCCCAGGCCGCCAGAAGGCGCGGAAGCGCCGAGAACGGCGCACGCAATGCGGCGATGGCGTAGGTGTCAAAGCTTTGGAGGACCGCGATGCCGACCGTCGCAATGACCGGGATCGCAACAACATAGGCGAGCGGCCAGCCGAGCAGCTCCATCACGGTGAACCAGTGGACCACAACGCCGATGGCGGCGATCAGCAGCCATTCGGCGATTCGCCATCCGCCGGTCAGCACGACCGATGACATCGAGCGGGCGGGCTTCAGGTCGAGCGTGGCCTCCGCGAGGCGCGGCCGTGCACGTTCGCCGCCCGTGGGGGCGGGCGCGGCACGGGCATCGCTCACAGGCTGCGGCATGGCCGGCGGCCCCTCTTGTGCGCTGGTTTCAGGCGGCGATGGCGTCGCTCGCCCCGGAGCCGCTGCCACGGCGCGCCAGCGCCTCGGCATAGGCGTCGAGTACGGTATCGGTCATGCCTTCAACCGAGAATTTAGCGGCGATATGGTCCCGAAGCCGCATGGCGTCTTCCGTGCGGACCAGGTTCGGCATGCGCAGCATCGACGCCATGGCGTCGGTGAGACCCGGCACGTCGTCGGCCTTGATGAGACGATGGCGTTCATTGCCAAAGATTTCTGGAATCCCGCCGACATCCGTCGAGATCATCGGCATCGCCGCGCCTGCAGCCTCGATCACGACGTATGGCATTGATTCGAATCGCGAGGGAACGATCATCGCGTGCGCTGAGGCGAAGGCCTCGCGGGCTGCCATTGGCTTGCGAAAGCTTACCTGTTTGGCAAGGCCAAGCACCTCGACCTGCGCCTTGAGCGCCGCTTCGTCCGGGCCTTGTCCTACGAGCAAGAGTGTAGGACGGAGGCGCTCGCGTGCGGCGAGTTCCGACATGGCCGAAAGCAGATTGTCGATGCCTTTGGCGAAGCGATATTCGCCGATGTAGAGGAAATCCACCGCGCCCTCGACGGCGGCAACGGGCTCAAGCTCGTGGCGATAGAGGCCGTTGAGCACAATGCGTGTCACAGCGTCGGTCTCGCAAACGAACTCGTGGAAGCGGTCTGAAATGAAGCGGCTCTCGAACAGGAATGCGTCGGTGCCCCGCTCCAGCATGCGCTCGACGGCCATGTAAAGGCGATGGATCGGCGAGCCAGGCTTGTAATTCAAACTGCCTCCATGCGGCGTGTAGGTGCGGATCGCGCCGCGTCTGGCGGCCACAGCGCCAATACGGGCATAGAGCCCACCCTTGGAGCCATGGCCGTGCATGACATCGGCCCCGACGCCCTTGCAGAAGTCGCCCATCGTCTTCAGCGCAGCCGCGTCGGTCCAGTGCGGATTGCGGTGCATGGGTGCGCGGGCAACACCCAGCGACAGCTTCTTCTCAAGTTCGCCAAGCAGCCGCTCGTTGCGATCACCGGCAAAAGTCGAATCGCAGAAAACACCGACATCGTGGCCGCGCTTGGCCTGCTCGCCAGCGAGGTCAATCACATGACGGAAAAGCCCGCCGACCGGCGCGCGGAAGATATGGACGATACGCATCAGAAGAACCGTTCGCGGATGGTGATGGTGTCGCCGGGCCGTACCTGCGTTTCGAGCGGCACGCGGCCCGTAACGATCTCGCCGTTGATGCCCCTTGTGATTTCGGCGACGTAACGGTCAGCCCTCGGCTGGAAACCGCCTGCGATCGCAACGGCTGTCTGCACCGTCATTCCGTTGACGAAAGGATACTGGCCCGACGTTGTCACCTCGCCGAGGATGAAGAACGGGCGGTGCAACTCCACCTCGACCGAGATTTTCGGATCGCGCAGGAAGCCACCCCGCAGCTTGCCCGCGATGGCAGCTTCCAGTGCCTTGGTCGTTTGGCCGCGCGCGCTCACCGCGCCGATGAGCGGCATCGAGATATGGCCGACGCTGTCGACGGCATAGGTATTCGACAGCGCGTCCTGACCGAAGACGATGATCCGCAGCCGGTCACCATAAGCCAACGTGTAGGGCTCGTGCAGGCTGGCCGCAAAAGCCTCCGAATAGCCGTAGGGCCGGTGCGACGTGGCGCAACCTGCCAGGCCCGAGGCAAGGAGGGAAAGGGCGAGAGCGAAACGCTTCATGACACGACACAACCTGTGTTTTCTCATCCGGACTGTAGCGCTGCATGGTTAAGAGAAGGTTTTGTGCGAGAAATCATTCACCAAGGGGATTAACGGCCCGGAAACCATAAGATGAGACTGTTCGCGCCATGACTTCGGCGTCCTGTGCGTTCTGCGCGGCCCGCCAATGCGTGAGGGTATGCGATGCGTCAGGCGGAAGTGCCGATGTCGGCGGCCGAAAGGGGCGAAATAGATCTCGTGCAGTTGCTGCGCGAGGTCGGTCGGCGCAAGTGGCTCGTCCTGGGCGCCGGCGTCGTTGCGCTGGTGCTGTCGACTGTGGGCGTCAACATGGTGAAGCCGCGCTTCACCGCCGAGAGCCGCGTCCTGCTTGAGAACCGCGAAACGGCCTACACGTCCATCGGGCGTGATACCCAGCGTGGCCAGGAACCACTCATCGATCAGGATGCCGTGCTGAGCCAGGAGCAGCTGATCCAGTCGCGTGATGTCGCCCGTGCCATGATCCGCAAATTCGATCTGACATCCAAACCTGAGTTCGACCCCGTCCTTGATGGTGTGAGCCCCGTTGTCCGCGTCGGTGTGATGCTCGGCCTTCTCGACAACCCCGCGCGCCTTTCGCCGGAAGAGCGGGTGATGGATGTCTATTTCGAACGCCTCAAGGTGTTCGGTCTCAAGAAGTCCCGGGTCATCGCGGTGGAGTTCCAGAGCCGCGATCCCGAACTTGCAGCCAAAATGGCACTCGGCATCGCGGAGGAATACATCCGTCAGCTTGAGCAGGCCAAGCGCGGTTCGGCCCTCTCGGCCGGCACGTGGCTTGGCCGCACGGTCGAGGAAGCCCGCCAAAGGGTGGCGGTCGCGGAAGCCAAGGCCGAGGCCTATCGGACACAGAACGGCCTCTTCCAGGTCGATTCGGACAAAACGAACCTTTCCTCGCAGCAACTGTCGGAAATGAACACGCAGCTTGCGACCGTGCGCGCGCAGCAAACCGAGCTTTCATCCCGCGCCCGCGTGATCCGCGAGGCCATCCGGCAGGGTCGGATCTTCGAGGTCTCGGAGATCGTCAACAACGAGCTCGTTCGCCGGTTGATCGAGACGCGTGCCACGCTGCGTGCGCAGATCGCCCAGGAGGAGCGCACGCTTCTGCCGCAGCATCCACGCCTGAAGGAAATCTACGCCCAGCTTGCCGGGCTGGAAGACCAGATCCGCGCCGCCGCCGACCGGACCGCCCGCACGCTCGACAACGACGCCCGCGCTGCCGGAGCGCGCGTGGCGGCTACCCAGGCGGAGCTTGATGCCCAGAAGCGCCAGAGCGGCGTCTCGAACGAGGCAGAGGTCCAGTTGCGCGCGCTTGAACGCGAGGCCAAGGCCGAGCGCGAGCAGCTGGAGAATTTCCTCGCCCGCTACCGCGATGCGACTGTGCGTGAGTCGGACAACGCCGTGACTGCGGATGCGCGTATCGTGTCACAGCCACTCGTGCCCGGCTTGCCGTCCTTCCCCAAGAAGCTGCCGGTGATCATCATCGCAACGCTCGCGGCCTTGATACTGTCGCTGTTCTACGTGCTGATGCGCGCTCTGTTGTCGGATGCGGTCTATGTACGGCGGCCAATGCCGGCCTATCATCAGCCCATGGCGGAGCATCTGCCGCAATTCGTTGCCGCGCCGGCGCCCTCGTTCGCGCCGCAGCCCGCTGCCATCGCGCCTGCCATGCCGGCACCGGCTGCCGGTAAGCTGGCGATGACCGATACGCAGGCGATCCCCGAAATGCAGGAAACCACCGACACTCGGGAAATCTCCAACAATCGGGACAGTTTCGATGCTTGGGAAAAAACGTCCACGACGACCCCTCGAATGCAGCCGGTTCCTGCATCGCCACCTGTCTCGCATGGTGCCTCGGCGATGCGCACTGCCCTTTCGCAGATGGGCGCGGCGATCACCCAGTCCCGTGCCGCGACGGACAAGGCAACTGCAATGATACCCGCTGTCGCGTCGATTCCCGTTGCAACGTCGACATTCTCCGCATCGTCTGTCCCGGTTGTCGACGCGCCGCCCTTTGATTCTGACCTGACCTACGACCCGC
>JBOFUS010000414.1:0-1324 GCA_051652685.1 Beijerinckiaceae bacterium | reverse complement strand
GGCACCGGCTGCGCTGCGCCGGCGTCTGGCGCAGGCTGTCGGCCTGCCTGATTTTCCGGTGCTGAGCGGGGCCCTGGCGCAGGCGCAGGAAGAGGCCCACCGCGCTGTGGCGGAGGTTCTTGGGCGCTGAGAGGTTCTTAACCGCTGATCAGGCCGCGACACCCAGCGTCAGCGCACCCCGGATGGGCAACGAGAGCATCACCACGGTGCCCTGTCCCTCGCGGGAACGCACGCGGACGTTGCCGCCGTGCAGTTCCGCAAGCGACCTTGCGATGGCGAAGCCCAATCCTGATCCCTTGTAGCCGTTCTCGATGACTGCGCCGCTTTGCTCGAATGGTCGGCCCAGCTTTTCCAGTGTTTCCTTTGCCATGCCACCACCGGAATCGGCGATGAACGTGTGGATGAAATCACCGGAACGCCGTGCCTTGATGGCAACATCCCCACCCTCAGGCGTAAATTTGAGGGCGTTGCTCAGCAGATTGTCCACCACCCGCGACAGCGCCGCCTGATCGCCGACCAGATGCAGCGGTCCGTTGACGCTGAACTGGATCGCGACCTCTTTTTCTTTTGCCTGCATTTCGATAAGTGCAAAGCGATCACGCAGCAGATCCGCGAAGGGGAGCTGCCGGCGTTCCAGCCGGATGCGGCCTGCCTCAAGGCTCGACATGTCGAGAATGTCGCTGATGACATCCAGCAGATAGCGGCCGCTCGCGCCAATATCCCGGGCGTATTCGGCATAGCGCTCGTTGACGTGCGGGCCGTAGATCTGGTTGTCGAGCAATTCCGCAAAGCCGATGATGTGATTGAGTGGCGTGCGCAGTTCATGGCTCATATTGGCCATGAACTCGGCCTTGGCGCGGTTGGCAATTTCTGCAGCCGCCTTCTGCTCCAGATACTGGTCGGCAAGCAGGGACATGCGCCGCGCCTGTTGCTGCAGCGTCGCCTTGGAAGCACTCAGATCCTCGACGGTCTGCTCCAGCACCGCATTGTTGGCGGCCAGCGACAGTTCGTACGTCTTGTGTGCGGTGATATCCGTGATCACGGTGACGCGTCCGTCATCATTGGTGCGGCGCTCGTCCACCTGAAGCCAGCGACCGTCGGCAAGATGCACCTCGAAGTTCGGGCGTCGTGCGTCGCTGCTCCTGAGCTGGCCCTTGTCACCGATCACACGCGGCCCAAGCAGGTGCGGTGAGTGGCGTTCGATTTCGCGAAACTTGCTGTTGGCGAGGACCGGCGCACCGTTCGGCTCATAGAGCGCAAAGCCTTCCGAAATGCCCTCGATCGCATCGCGAAGTCGCCTGTCCGCCGCGCTCCTGGCTGCCGC
>JBOFUS010000413.1:0-5151 GCA_051652685.1 Beijerinckiaceae bacterium | reverse complement strand
GATGTCCGCCGCCGCGCAGCGCCGCTTGGTCAGATGGCAATGGGGATCGAGTTCCACGCCGATGACCACGCCAGCGCCGACGATGGCGCGCATGCGCTCCAGCAGATCGCCCTCGCAGTCCGGATAGCCGTCGGCGATCATCGCGCCGTGCAGCGACAGCACGATGCCGTCCACCGGGAGCGCGGCCTTGAGTTCCGCCAGGATTTCGTCGCGCATGCGCTCGAAGGCATCGCGCCGCGCCATGCCGCCGGGCTGTGCCGCGTAGGACGAGCCTTCGATGCAGGTAAAGCCATCGGACTTCGCCCGCTCCCGCGTCACCCAGACGGCGGCGGACTGCAGCGTCGGATAGTCGGGATGTTGTCCCGGCGGAAAGTGCAGTTTGTCGGTGAACGCCCGGTAACTGGAGGGCAAAGGGAAGAAGGTGTTCGCCTCGAGCGCGAGGGCGGCTGTGAAGATGCGCATGGTATTCATGTTCATCCGTCAACCGCGTCAGGTCAATTTGATTCGTGCGCGCTCACGGCGATGCTGGATCACGCCGGCAAGCCGAATGATATTGATGGGGAGCAGTATGCTGTGCAGCACGAGAATGGGGTTCAATCCCTTTGCTGCCGCATAGGCAATGAAAAGGAAGTTCGCCATCAGCGCGAAAGATCGCAGTGCCAACATGCCTTTGCTGTAAAATGCGCAGCCGGTGAATATTGCCGCAGCATATCCTGTTATCTCGATCAAATCCTCGAACATATTCTGTCTCCGACAAGCTGATTTTCTGCGAGTGTCGGTTGGGCCTGCTCTAGATCACGGCAGTGCTTCATCCATCGGTGAAACAAGTTCCACGCAGCTGGTTTTGATCGCGCGTGATCACATCCACCGCTTGGATGAAGGTGATGAACGACGTCGTGAAGGAGATGCATCACGCCATCGTTATCTCGCGGGATATGCAAGAATTGACGCTGGGGATGCGCGCGATCCTGCTGGGCAGGATGGCATATCGATTCTGGATCTCGCTTCCCACCTCGGGAGAAGCTGTCCGCCGGATGGCGGACTGATGAGGGTCAACGCAAACGTTGGTGGATGACCCTCATCCGTCAGGCTTCGCCTGCCACCTTCTCCCGAGGCGAAGGGCAAGACATCACACCTTTTCCACATTCCAGAAGGGCAGCAGCTCCGGAATGGCAATCAAACCCCGCACATTCGCGCGATAGGCCGCCGGCTGCACCCATTGGCCGAGATAGACATGGGGCACGAAATCCCAGGCGTTCTGCTGCATCTGGCGCGCAACCGCCTTGCGGGCGTCGAGCGTGGGGGCGGCGGCCCAGTCGTTCCTCAGCTTCTCGTGCAGATCGTTGGATGGCCAGCCGAACCAGCCCTTGTCGCCGGTGGCGGCATGGCCGGCGAGGCTGATCGGGTTGCCGAAGTTGGAGCCCGTCGCCCAGGTGATGAAGATGTTCCAGCCGCCCTGGTCCGGCGCGCCCTTGTTGGCGCGGCGTTGCACGACACTGCCCCAGTCAAGCGCCGCCAGCTCCACATTCGCGCCGATCTGGCGCAGCGCCTGCGCAATCAACATGGCCGAGTTGTTCATGAACGGGATGGTCGTCGCCTGCAGGATGACGATGGGGCGGCCGTCATAGCCCGATTCCTTCAGCAGCTCCGTCGCCCGCTTCGGGTTCGGCGCGCCCTTGAACCAATCCATGTTGGCGTCGTTCTCCATCGGCGTGCCGCAGCCGAAGAGCGAGCCGCAGGTGCGGGTGAACTTCTCGTTCGCGAAGCTCGCCTGCATGAAATCCTTCTGGTTGATCAGGTGCTGCATCGCCTGCCGCGCCTTCACGTTGTTGAAGGGCGGGTGCAGGAAGTTGAGCCGCATCCAGCCGATGTTGCCGGATGGATTGAGCACCTGAAGCTTCAGGTCCTTGTTGCCGTCCAGCTGGTTCAGCAGATCGAATGGCGGGCTCTCGAGCAGGTCGATCTCCCCCGATTGCAGCGCCGCCACCGCCGTCTGTTCATCACGGATGTTGTCGATGATGATGCGGTCCATCTTCGCGACCTTGCCGCCGGCGGCACCGCTCGCGGCCTCGGCGCGCGCAACGTAGTCGGTGCGCTTGTCATAGACATAGGCCACGCCCTGCTTGGTCTGGTCGCGGTTGAGCGAGAAGGGGCCAGAGCCGACGATCTCCTTGATCTGCTGCATCGGGTCCGTCTCGGCCTCCTGCTTGCGCATGATGTAGCAGACGTTGGTGCCGAGCTTGGCGAGCGCGTCGATCACCATGCCGTAGGGTTCCTTCAGCACGATGCGGAAGGTCCTGTCGTCCACCACTGGCGTGTCGGCCACGCGCAGGAACATGTGCTGGCCAAAGCCGTCGCGCGCTGCCCAGCGACGGATGGAGGCGACGCAATCGGCCGCCGTCACGGCCTTGCCGTCCGAGAACTTCAGCCCGTCGCGGAGCTCGAAAGTATAGGTCTTCTTGTCGTCGGAGACGCCGTGTTTGCCGACCATCTGCGGCTGCGGCGTCTGGTTGGCGTCAACGCCGAACAGCGTGTCGTAGACCATGCCGGCGTGGTAGGACGTGACGTTCGCCGTCGTCCAGATCGGATCATAGGAACCGATATCGCCGTGGATCACGGCGCGGAGCGTTTTGGCACGCGACGGCGTGGTCTGCGCCTTCAGGATACCCGGTGCTGATGAAAACGCGGCGGCTGCAAGCCCGCCCTTCACGACGCTGCGGCGTGATGTGGTCATGGTGGTCCCTCCCCAGAGATGCCGGCCCCTGCCGGCCGCCGCACGCGACGTCCTCCCCGGTCTGGACCATGTCATATTGACGCATGACGGCGCGGCGCGCGCAAGGGGAGACGTACAAGGGGCATTCTTGACTTTTGTCTAGACGGTATGCATGTTCTGGCCATGGAATTTGCTTGGGATGAAGGAAAGCGAAGAAGCAATCTCGCCAAGCACGGACTCGATTTCGCCGATGTCTATCCTGCTTTCTTCGACGCGAAGAAGACTGTCGTCGAAGACATCCGAAGTGACTACGGCGAAGTGCGCTACAATATGCTTGCCAAATTACATGGTCGAATCTGTCATGTGACGTTCACGGAGCGGAATGAGGTGGTCTGGTTGATCTCCGCCCGAAAAGCGAACCAGCGGGAGCAAAAACGATATGGACAGCTCTAAAGTCGTCCGTGCCATCATGCTCGAAGGCGAACTCTACGAGCAGCTTGATAACGGCACGCTTAAACCCCTGAAGGGCGAGACGGATTGGAAGCGCCTGGACGCCATGACCGACGCCGAAGTGACAGCGGCGGCCGAGGCTGACCCTGACAGTAGGCCGATGACCGATGACGACTGGGCGCAAGCGACCCTGGTCATTCCCCCGAAGGTCGCTGTGGGGATGCGGCTCGATGCCGATGTGCTGGCCTGGTTCAAGCAACGGGGTGCGGGGTATCAGACGCGGATCAATGCGGTGTTGCGGCGGTACATGGAGGCTCAGGGGTAGGGCGGTTTAAGGACTGCTTGACGTAGCATGATCGCAATCGGAGATATCTCAAGCCCTTAGGATTGGCGCAAACCGAGAGTATTTACATTGGTAATCATGTCACCGCAATTACACCCCGGCCGTCGCAAACGACGTCCTCCCCGGTTGGGCCATAGCATATTGGGACATGAATACTTGGCGCGCGGAAGCGCGGGAAAACTTAGCGCGGGAATACTGGATGACAGCAACCGCGGGCCTTGAACAACCGCGCTGCCGCCACCGGCCCGTCAGATAATCCAGCCGTTGTCCGTAATGTCGAGGCCGACCAGATAGGTGGCCTGCGAGACGTTTTCATCGCTCGTTGACAGGTTGCCCAGCACATCCGCCCGGGCGGCGCCCTTGTTGAGCTCTCCGAGCCAGAAAGCCTTGCCCCCCGCTTCAGGCGCGCGGTTGAGGACGTTGAAATAGAGGGTATCGACGAACTGAGCGTTCGACATGCTGTTTGGCGCACCGAAATTGAAAGCAAACTCCGGCGAGGCGAGGAAGGACCGGGCGATGTCGCTGGTCGCCAACCCCTCGACAGCCTGGCTGTACCAGTAGTTCAACCCCGTGACATCCGGCTTGCGGTCGAACGCCGCCTCGTAGAGCAACGCGATCTCCACAACGGTGATGACCGAGAACAGCGCCTGCAAAGCCTCCAGCTGTTGCGGGTCAAGGGTTTCTGCAGGAGGCAACGGTTTGGGCGGCGTGGGCGTAGGCGCGCTCGGTGTCGGATCGAATGTCGGCGTTTGCTGCGAACCGCCAGGCGACGTGTCAAAATCGAGATCGACGTTCCAGTAGCCGTAACTTCCGGCGGCAGCGTAGATGCCGGACCCGAGCACATTGCCTGTTGAGCTTATTCCAGGTGTTGGCATTGCAATTCGAAACCCCATGTCAGCCTCCTTCGGTTTCAGACGGTTCCAAGTAAAATCCTGTGTCAGCCTCGATACAACTTTGACAGTGCGGCTGCCGCAGAAAATGTCAAAAGCCTGTATTCACCGAAGTTTTGAACCTCACGATCAATCCTTGTACGGCTTTGCGCCATTTTCGGCTCCCGGCGCACAAGCCATGCTCTGAATTTGACATCGACGCAGGGAAGCAAGCATCCCCGCAAGGAGCGTGGCGGATAATCCCTTTTTTGATCGCTGAGCATCGCCAGGTCTGTCAATCAGTCTGATATTGCGATCACGCATCAGGGTTGAATGCTGCTCATCGACGGACCTGTTGTCTTGCGCGGCCTGTTGTATTGCTTGGATTGAAGCGCCGCGTGTCATTGCTGGGTTCAGGAACGACGCAATAGTGAGTGATACGTTGAAGCCGCGCTGTCGGCATTGGCGCACCGTGGTCATCGCAGCAGGGTGGTCATCCCGGCACCGCGGGAAACACGGATCGGTTTTGCAAAGCCGACGATCAGACGCATATGGACCCGCCTGACAGCATCGCCGGGCGAATTCGCGCGGCCCGCTGCCGGTCAATTCTGGCGGTCGTGGACAAATCAATGGGAAATGGCGGAGACGGAGGGATTCGAACCCTCGGTACCCTTTTGGGGTACGCTCATTTAGCAAACGAGTGCCTTCAGCCTCTCGGCCACGTCTCCGTCCGCGCGAGCGCGGTGGCGGGTGTATGCACTTCGTCCGTCTTCTTG
>JBOFUS010000412.1:0-15087 GCA_051652685.1 Beijerinckiaceae bacterium | reverse complement strand
ATCATCCGTTCAGGGACGCGGTCCGCCAAAGCAACGCGGATATCCACCTCGGGATAGGCCTTGAGAAAATCAACCACCACCGGGATGAGATGCATCCGTCCGAAGACGACCGGAGAGGCAATGGTCAGGTTGCCACGGGGCGCACGATATTCGCCACTTGCAGCGCGTTCTGCTTCTCCCACGTCCTCCAGAATCCGCTCACAGGCTTTCACGTAGGCCTGACCTGCTTCGGTCAAGGCCAGTTGCCGGGTCGAGCGATTGAAAATTCGGGTTCCGAGATAGGTTTCCAGATCCGAGATTTTCCGGCTGACGGTGGCAAGCGGGACGCCGCGTTTGCGGCCTGCCGCCGACAAACTGCCTGCCTTGACCACCTCCAGCAGGATGGACATCGATTCAAGACGATCCATGTTGCTTCCAGTTTTCGGGAGGGTCCGTTTCGATAATGTCGTCTGTTGGATGAAAATGGAAGGGGTTACCTCTTCTGGCAGCAGGCCAATCCGGCCTGGCCAGATGAGGAACCGATCATGTCCCGCCTTACAACGCCCGCTTCCATCGAGGCCGCCCCTACCGCTTCCCAGCCACTGCTCGAGGCCGTCAAGAAGCAGCTTGGCATCGTGCCGAACCTGTTCCGCCTTGTCTCTAACAGCCCTGCCGCGCTTGAGGGATATCTCGGCCTGTCCGGCGCACTGGGCAAGGGCACATTGCCTGCCCAGACACGCGAGCGGATTGCCCTCGCTGTCGCCGAAATCAACGGCTGCGACTACTGCCTCTCGGCGCACACCTACATTGGCAAGAACATGGCCAAGCTGGACGATGCCGAGATGACCGCCAACCGCAGCGGCGCCTCGAACGATCCCAAGGCTGATGCCGCTGTGCGCTTCGCCGCCAAGGTTGTCCGCGAACGCGGCCATGTGAATGACGATGACGTCCGGGTGATCAAGCTGGCCGGATACGACGATGCCCAGATCATCGAGATCGTGCTGCACGTCGCCCTGAATACATGGACGAATTACATCAACAACGTCGCCGAGACCGTCATCGATTTCCCGATCGTTGCTGCCCGCAAGGCCGCCTGAAGCAACGCTTTCTCCAAACTCAAACCCACATGAAGGATGTCATGATATGACAAATGATCTGTCGCGCCGTGTCGCGCTCACTGCACTCGCGTTCGGCCTTGGTCTGGCCAGCCTGGCAACCCCGGCCCTCGCACAATCGCGCACGGGCGGAGCGCCGCATTCGATGTATGCCGGTATCGGTCTCAAGGGCTACGATCCCGTCGCCTATTTCACCGGCGGCAAAGCCCAGCAGGGCCTTGAAACCATCACCGCGACGAATGCTGGCCTGACCTGGCGCTTTGCGACAGTCGAGAACCAGAAGGCGTTTCAGAACGAGCCCGGAAAGTATCTGCCCCAGTATGGAGGCTTCTGTGCCTGGGGCGTGGCCAACGGCAAGCTCTTCGACATTGACCCCGTGAATGGCTGGACCGTCACCGATGGCAAGCTCTTCGTGGTCTTCAACGGTGACATCCTCAAGCTGTTCAAGGCGGACCAGACGGCACTTGTCGCGAAGGCGGAGCAGAACTGGCCGCAGCTCAACCGGTAATCTTGGCCGCCTGCGATCCGTCATGCCGCAGCCGTTCCTGAAGCCAACCCCGGCGTGGCTGCCGCATTCCCCACTCTTCAAGGCACAGCAGAGCCACGCGTTCAGACAAGGAATCAGATCATGATCACTCTTTCGCGCCGGGGCTTTGCCCGGACCCTCCTCGCCGCATCGGCTATCCCCGTATTGCCGACGCTTGCGCGCGCACGCGGCGCCTCAGTCAGTCCTTCGATCGCCACTCTGGCACGGATCAATGTCGGCCGATTCGAGGTCACGTTCCTGTCGGATGGCTTCATCGATTTTCCATTTTCGTTATTCACGGGCGCGCCACCGGCAGCAGTCGAGCAGGCCGTGAGCTCGTTCTTCGCCGCCCGCCCCACGGGTGTCCGTTCAGGCTTTACTGTCTGGCTCATTCGCGATGGTGATCAGCTCATTCTGGTTGATGCCGGACCTGCCGGGACCGTCAGCAAGACATCCGGGCGGCTGCCTTCCGCGCTGGCTGCAATTGGCGTCAGGCCGGAGCAGATCGATGCTGTCATCGTCACACACATGCACGTGGATCATATCGCCGGTCTCGTGGCAGGTGGACGCGCCAACTTCCCGAATGCCGAGATCTACGTTGATCGCCGCGACGTTGCGCATTTCACTGACGCCGCCAAAGCCAGCGCCGCGCCGGATTTGCTGAAGAGCAGCTTTGCAAAGTCGCAGGAACTGGTTGCGCTCTATCCGCGTCTGCAACGCATCGACGGCGACCGTGAGATTGCGCGTGGTGTCTCGGTATTCGACCTTGCCGGTCACACGCCCGGTCAGGTCGGCGTCCGGATCGAGGATGGCAAGGACAGCCTGCTTCTGGTTGCCGACATGCTGTTCCATCCGGCTGCCCATCCGGCAATCCCGGGTCTGGGCATCCTGTTCGAACAGGACAAGGCGGCGGCCGATGCGGCGCGCGCCAGGTTCTTCCCGAAGGCGGCAGCCGAGAAATCGCTCCTTGCCGCCACACACATGCCGTTTCCGGGCCTCGGGCGGATCATCAAGGATGGCAACGCGTTGCGCTGGCTGCCAGCCGACTGGGAATACTCGATCTGAACTACCTGGTTGCCATTCCGGCAAGCTGCTCATCGACTTTGCTGCCAGCAGATGAGCAGCGCCGTGCCTCAAAGCCAACGCTTCGTTCCGTGAGAGCATTCCATGACAGTCCGACCTCCCTTACCCCCTTTCACGGCAGAAACCGCCACTCAGAAGGTCAGGCTCGCCGAGGACGCCTGGAATTCCCGCGAGCCAGCACGTGTCGCCCTTGCCTATACCACCGACAGCCAATGGCGGAACCGCGTTGAGTTTCCCAATGGTCGGGATGCCATCACGGCAATGCTGGAGCGCAAATGGGCCCGCGAATTCGACTACCGTCTGATCAAGGAGCTCTGGGCGTTTGACGGCAATCGGATTGCCGTGCGGTTCGCCTACGAGTGGCACGATGACATCGGCCACTGGTTCCGGAGCTATGGCAACGAGAACTGGGAATTCGCGGAGGACGGCCTCATGCGCCGTCGCTTCGCCAGCATCAACGACATGCCGATCAGTGTCGAGGAGCGGAAGTTCCACTGGCCGCCCGGCCGCAGACCTGAGGCACACCCGTCCTTGAGCGATCTTGGACTTTGAGAGGCAGCCATGAACACCGACAATCCATTTTCCAGCGACATCGCCTTCACGCCGACCGTCAAGGGCATCCAGCAACGCAAGGGATCACGCGCGGGCTATGCGCGGATGGAGGATGGCGGGTCCTGGCAGACGCACGCAACCGCGGAGTTAAAGTCCTTCGTCGAAGCCCAGACCAGCTTCTTTCTTGGCACCGCGAATGCGGAAGGCCAGCCCTACATCCAGCACCGTGGCGGACCTGCAGGCTTCCTGCGTGTGATTGACAGCAAGACCCTCGGCTTCGTCGATTTCGCCGGAAACCGTCAGTATATCTCCCAAGGAAATCTCGTCGATAATCCCAGGGCGTACCTCTTTCTGATCGACTATGCGCATCAACGGCGGATCAAGATCTGGGGGGAGGCGCGCATCGTCGAAGGTGATGCTGACTTAACGGCGCGACTGATGCCCGATGGTTACAAGGCCCGTCCCGAGCAGGTCATCCTTTTTACGATCACAGCATGGGATGCAAACTGTCCGCAGCACATCCCGCAGCGGTTCGAAGCGGCTGACGTCTTAGCTGCACTTGCCGAAAAGGACGAACGCATTCGGCTTCTGGAGCTGGAGATTGAAAATCTGAAGGCGGATGTCGAAGCCCGGCGGTAGCGCGGAGAAAATTGGCTGAGGGGATAAAGTTACCACCGCAGTGTCCGTTTCAGTTTGGATCGCACTACCGCTTCTGGAAATCAAAAGTGCCCGGAGCCCGCAGTCACGTCGATCCTGAAACAATGAGGGATCGTGACAGCGGACATGCGATGGCGCATCTCCCGAGCTGCACCGACCGAAAGCAATCGGAGCGGTCAGTCCACGCGGCCTAGCTCTGCTGACGAAACCACGCGGCCTTCGGTGTCGCCATGCGGCGCAGTGCAATGTTCTCACCGGCGCGGCCGAAGCTCGAACCCGGATGGCGCGACATCAGCCGTCCCTCCCGCTCCGCCAGCAAGTCATCCGAAGCGGCAGGATGGTGATGGATACAGCGCAGATGGCCAATTCCAGCGGCCGAGCGCAAGGCTTCGCCCGCTTGCCACGTCGAGTGGCCCCAGCCTCGATGGGCGGCGTAGTCGGAGTCCTCGTCGTAATGCGCGTCGTAGAGCAGAAGATCGGCTTTGGCTGAGAATTCGATCAGACGGGCGTCGATTTCGCTCGCGCCATGCTCGTGATCGATCAGCACCACCACCGCCGCTCCCTCGGCATCGAACCGGTAGCCGCAGGCACCGCCTGGATGGGAGAGCGTGGCAGTCCTGACATTCGTTCGTCCGATCGAAAAGGTTGCGCCGGGGAAGAATGGCAGGACCCTCACCTGCGCTCCCGCCTCCCAGATCCGAACGGGGTGGAAGGGTGGTCCGAAGATCTGATCGAGAATGAAAGCCGGATCGCGGTCGTCGATGACGGGTGCGTGCAGCGTGACCTGGGCCGTCGGATCATAGAGAGGAGCAAAGGACATGAGCCCCAGCAGATGATCCAGGTGCCAGTGCGTTAGCAGGAGATCATAGGTCCTGCATCGCGTATCGGATCGCGCCAAGCCCAGGGAGCGAAGACCTGTGCCGGCATCGACGATCAGCGATCGACCCTCGTGGGAAACCTCCACGCAGATCGTATCGCCACCAAACGCGAGCGATCCGGCGCCTGGCGCTGGAAGCGATCCTCGCACGCCCCAGAGGGTGACATTCAGCGCGACAGTGTGCAGTTTTTCATCAGAGCTCGCCCCGGTCGTCATCTTTGCCGCCGTTACTTCTGGTTGAGTTGCACGATCGGGGTCCAGTTCTCCCCGGGAGGCGAGTGGCGCAGGTCGCGGCATACCCCGCGCAGCCAGAGGGCTGGCCCATCACCGGGAAAAGCGGCAAGCAGGCTGTCGAGAGCGGCCTCGGCAGGCTGAAAATGCTGTTTCCGGTAAAGTGCGAGAGCACGCGAATAGGGCGCGACAATCTCCGGTTCCCTGCCTCCGGAACGCTCGCCAAGCAGTTCGTGAACGGTGATGCCCGTGTCGCGACCCGCAACAGAGATGTCGCCGATTTCCCTTGTGAAGAAAGCATCTCCCGTAGCCGCAATGGTCGATGCGCTCACAAGGATGGAGGTTCCGAAGACCTTGTTGACGCCCTCGAGTCTGCTCGCAAGGTTCACCGTGTCGCCAATGGCCGTATAGTTGAGACGACGCGACGATCCGATATTGCCGACGACGGCGGGGCCGGAATGCACGCCGATCCGCACCTTGAGGGGAGCGCCCTGATCATCGACGATCCCTGCGGCGCGCACCGCTGCCAGCGCTCCAAGCGCGCAGCGACAGGCATTCAGCGCCTGATTGTCGTCGAGCCGCGGCGCGCCCCAGAAGGCCATGACGGCGTCGCCGATGTACTTGTCGACCGTCCCGCCGTGAGCTTCAACCGATCCGGAGACAGCATCGAGATAGCGGCTAATGATGTCGATGACCTTTACGCCGATCCGCTCGGACAAGCTGGTGAAGCCGGCGACATCGGCGAAGAAAACCGTCAACTGGCGCGTCTCGCCGCCCGGCTCCGCCCGATGTCCATCCGCCACCAGCATGCGCACAAGATCTGCGGGAATGAACTTGGCGAAGTCCTGAAGACCGGCGGCCATGCGGGTCAGCGCCAGCGAAAGCTGGTCGAATTCGCGAAGCGTCGTGGGTCGGTGGCTGACCCGCGCGAGATCGAAGCGCTCGACATGGCGGAGGTCGTCGATCAGGCCCGCAACTGGCCTGACGAGAATACGCTGCGCCAGGAAGGCACTCGCCAGTGCAAGCAGGAGCGCAAGGGCGAGTACGCCAAGCAGGACGAGGCGGGTGGTGCGGTCGATCTCGGCCAGAAAGTCGTTCTCCGGAACGATGACCACAAACTGCCAACCTTTGAATTCAAGCGGCGAGAAGCTTGCACGGTAAGCTGCATCCGCGACCACAAGCCTCCGGGACTCGACCTGGTTGAGGTGCTCACGCGGCCGGGCGGCGATGATCTGTCCGGCCAATCGCAAGGCCGGATTCAGATGGTCGAAAGCGTTCGCGCCCACGGCCGGTGCGATCTTGAGTTCGCCGTTCGCGTTAAGGACGAAGGATCCGCCGCTCCGACCCACCGGGATCCCGGCGAGGAGCGCCGCAAACCTGTCGAGACCGAGGTAGGCGACGATGCGGCCCTCCAGCGCGGGCTCGCGGCCGACAGCCGGCACGAACGCCATCGCCGGTCCTTTGAACACGGGATCTTCTGTGACCTCGTTCCAGCCATCCGCTAGCCCGGCGGGGTCGCCATCCAACGGCCCCTGGACAACGGTGCCCGACTCCACCCGCCAGGCGGCGACGCCGCCGGCCGCCTGCGTGGCGAAGCCAAGGGCTGTGGGCACGGTGCTGGAGCCGAGCGCCGCCTGGAGATAGCTGGCGGGCGGGCGCCCCGCTCCGGCTTGACGCAGCAGATCATCGGCCAATCTGGCCGTTTGCTCCGTGGCCTCGACCCTCGACCACCATTCCCGTCTCACGCTTCCCGTAATCTGCTCGGCGAGCGCATCGACGAGCTTTTCGCTTGAGCTGCGGGCAGTGCTCCACCAGATGAGATGCGGTGACAGCGTCGCGACAAGCGTCCCAGCGAGCGAGAGCAGGATAACTGCTGTCCTCAGTCCGAGCCGTCGCATGTTTCATCCTCCCCTTTGCCGATTGCGCGCTCAGAGATATTCCGCCCGGATATCGACGCTCGAACGGACGCCTATGTCGTTGAAATGCGCCGCGAGCCAGAGCTGTGCGGCCTCACGTCCGAGATCGCGAAGCCGCGTGAGAAACGACCAGCTTGTGTCGAATTTGCTGGCGACCGAAAATTCGCTCATCACATCGTCGGCGCGCACCGAGTGGATCAGCACCTGTTTGAGGCGATCCTTGAACTCGGGCTTCAGCCAGTCGTCGTCGATCAGCTTGGAAACGAAGGCGATGGCGCGCATCTCGCGCATCAGCGACGAGTTGAAGCTGATCTCGTTGACGCGGTTGAGGATATCATTGGCGCGGCGCGGCAGCTGGGTGCGGTTGATCGGGTTAATATGAACGATCAGCACATCGCGGCTCCCGGCGTCGTAGATCAGCGGGTAGATGGCTGGATTGCCGATGAAGCCACCGTCCCAATAAGCCTCACCATCGATTTCGACAGCCTGGAACACAAGCGGGAGACAGGCCGAAGCCAGAACCGCATCTGCCGAAAGCTCCTGATTGACGAAGATGCGGGGTTTGCCGTTGCGCACGCTGGTGGCGCAGAGTTTCAGCTGAGTATCGGTACAGGTCCGTAGCCGCTCGAAGTCCACGCAATCCTCAAGGACCCGGCGCAGCGGATTGAGATTGAGTGGGTTGAACTCATATGGTGAGAAGACATGGGTCATGAACTCGAAAGCCCGGTAGGCAAGTGGTTCCTGCATCCCGAATGTCTTGAGCCAGGTGTCGACGGGCGTGGATTGCAAGGGTGAGGCCGCCTTCCCTGCATCGCTCACATTCTTCCAGAAGCTTTCCAGCGCCTCGCGCGCACCATCGCTTCCGCCGAGCATCTTGCCATGGGCATAGACGACAGCATTCATCGCCCCCGCACTTGTGGCGGAGATGCCGTCGATCTCGATGCGTCCATCCTCGATCAGTTGATCGAGCACGCCCCAGCCAAAGGCGCCATGCGCTCCACCGCCCTGGAGCGCGACATTGATGCGCTTGGGTTGCGCCGGCTCGGGATCGACGAGACTGACGGGCCTCCTCGACGGCGTGGCGTTGGGTGCGCCTGTGGTTTTCTGCATCGGGCGTTCCTCCTAAAGATCAGCGAGCCGCCTCTTTGCGAAGCGGCCTCAACCTCTCGAATGAAGACGTTTTCTCGCAACCGGACAGCGGCGTGAAATACCGATTGGTCCGCCTGTCGATAGCGCGCGCCTATCGCACTGCGCTTTCCCGAAAGACCAGGATAGCGCGTCGCTATTGATCCGGAAGGCAGTTCGCATTTCACAATCCGCTCCTTCAATCCGATCCTGAAGCTGTTGAGCGGCGAACCGCCGCGACCAAGTTCCGCGACCGAATTCCGATTGACCTTCTGGAGGATCGACGATGAAAACAATGTTCAAACCGGCCGGGCTCGCGCTTCTCGGGCTCCTCGCTTTTGCTGCAGCACCCGCCGCCGCCGGAGAATGCCCGGCTGACAAGGTGCTCAAGCAGCCCCGCAAGATCGAAGACATGCCCGACCGTCACCTGAAGCGCGAGACCCTTGCCGTGGTTTCCCTGAAGGGCTGGCGCGGCACCGGCGATCTCCTGCTGCGCACACGGCGCCTGACGCTCGGCAAAGACGGGATCGTGCCAACGCATTATCACGATGACCGCCCGTCGATCGTCTACATCGAGAAGGGTGAGGTCATCGAGCACAGCACCTTCTGCTCGGTGCCTATCACCCATCGTGCCGGCGAATGGACGCCCGAGTTCGGCGCTTTCCACGGCCACTGGTGGGAGAACAAGTCAGGAGCCGAGGTCGTGTTCCTCTCGTCCGACGTCATTCCTCCCGAGCAGCAGGACTACTGAGCCCAGATTGGCGTGTTACGGCGGCGCAGCGCCGCCGGCTGCCGGTCGCCGAAGAAAGAGGAGAATTCGCCATGAACAGCAGCGCAAACAACCCGATGACGCCACAGACAGCAATGGTTGGCGCTGCCGCGCCTTTTCTCAAGGTGCCTCCGATCCCCAAGCCAATGACGCTCGCCCGCCTGTTTGCAGGCGGCGCGCTGGGCCTCTTCATCTGGGAAATCTGGGCCCGCGTCTTCACCAAGGCGCTGCTCGGCTACCCGCTCCAGCCAGCCGGCCTCATCGACGCGCTGTTCCAGCATAACTTTGGTCTTGAGGTGCCCTGGCTGTTGCGCGAGGCGCTGCACTACCTTGTCGGCATCGTCGGCTATCCGGTGGCCTACTACATCATCTCGCGGGCGGTGCGCGGCTACGGGCTGGTCCTCGACATCATCGTTTGGGTCACCTTTACGCTCGGCGTGGCCGCGGCATTTCTGGCAGGACGGGGCATGTCCTTCCACCTCCCCTTCCTGCTGATTGTCACGCTGTTCATTGCCACGCGCTTCATCAACAAACGGCACGACATCGCTGATGCGATCTCCTGGGGAACCTTCACCTGGCTGAATGCGCTTGGCATTTTCGCGCCGCTTGGCGGGTTGTCGTTCTATCTGCTCGGCGAGGGCGGTGAGCTCTCCTTCATGAGCTTCGCAGGCCATGTGATCTACGGCGCTGTCGCCGCCTTCGTCTTCGAACGGCTTGAGCGCCGCGCGTCCGAGGCAGTCCTGTGAGCGCTGAACCTCCCATTGCGCGGCCCCGCATCGTTATCGTCGGAGCAGGCTTCGCAGGTCTCTCGGCGGCGAAAGCGCTCGCCGGGGCGGATGTCGAGGTGACGTTGATCGACCGGCAGAACCATCACCTGTTCCAACCGCTCCTCTATCAGGTGGCGACGGCGGGTCTCTCCCCCGCCGACATCGCCACGCCGATCCGCTCGATCCTGCGGCATCAGGCCAATGTGTCGGTGCGGCTGGGCGAGGTTCAGGGGGTCGACAGGGCGGCGAAGGTTGTCCTCTGCGACCGGCAGAAGATCGCCTACGACATCCTCGTCCTCGCCACTGGCGCGCGCCACGGTTATTTCAACCGCGATGACTGGGCGAAGCATGCGCCTGGCATCAAGACGCTCGATGATGCGACTGCGATGCGCCGCAAGATTCTGCTGGCCTTCGAGCGCGCCGAAAATGAAGCCTCGTCCGACGAACGTCGGAGACTTCAGACCTTCGTGGTTGTTGGCGGCGGCCCGACCGGCGTCGAGATGGCGGGTGCCATCGCGGAACTGGCGAGCCGCGCGATGGCGGCCGACTTCCGCCGCATTGAACCGCGCAAAACCCGCGTGGTCCTCGTCGAAGGCGGACAGCGTCTCCTTGCCTCATTCGACGAGCGCTCATCGGAGAAGGCGCGACGTTCGCTGGAGCGGATCGGCGTTGACGTGCGCCTGGGCCGGCCAGTGACGACATGCGACGATCATGGCGTTGTCATTGGCGAGAACCGGATCGAGAGCCGGACGATTGTTTGGGCCGCAGGCATTGCTGCATCTCCTGCGGCTTCGTGGCTCGACGCGGAATCGGATCGCGTCGGTCGCGTCAAAGTCGACGCTGACCTGTCGCTTGCCGGACATCCGGAAATCTTCGTGGTCGGCGATACGGCCTGCGCTTTGGGGTCGAGCGGCAAGCCTCTCCCCGGTGTCGCGCCTGTCGCGAAGCAGCAGGGCGAATTCGTCAGTCGGCAGATCCTGCGCGGCATTTCTGGCAAGCCGCGCGAAACCTTCGTCTATCGCGACAATGGATCAATGGCGACGATCGGGCGCAAGAGCGCCATCGCCGAGATTGGGCGGTTTAAGATCTCAGGTTTTCCCGCCTGGCTGTTATGGTGTGTTGCCCACGTCTATTTCCTGATTGGCTTCAGAAACAGACTGACAGTTGCCATGACCTGGGCCTGGAGTTACCTGACCTTCCAGCGCGGTGCACGGCTCATTACGGGAATGCCGCCGGCGGAACCAGAGACGCAAAACCTTTCACGTTGAAGGCTGGGCCTCGTCATCGGCTGCTGCTGCTCTCTCGCGCGCAGCCTTGACCGCCCTCGCTTCCGCTCCAAACCATCGGGAGCGCATGGCCTCCCTGACCAGAGCGCCGACCGCGGGCGAATGCGGCCGGCCGCGCACGGTGACCAGATCGACGTTGCGGCTGATTTGCGGATCGATCAGCGGCCGCGCCACAACGCCCACATGGACGACGCAGCTCTCCGGCATGAAGGCATAGCCAAGACCGGCTGCGGCCATTGCCAGAACCCAGTCGTCCCGTTCGCTTCGATAGACGGTCGTGTCACTGACACCCTGCTCAATGAAATGTTGTTCCGCAATGCCCGCCACCTCGCAATTGATCCGTTCAAGGTAGCATTCTCCATCAAGATCGCGGACAGCGATGGCGTTTCGCCCGGCGAGCCTGTGCTTCGGGTTCAGCACAATCATCATGGGCTCGCTGAAAACGGGCATGATATGATAGCGATCCTGCTGTGTGGCGCTCCCCGCCAGGCAGACCAACGCCACCTCAAGCTCACCGGAAATCAACCGTTGTTCGATATCCTTCGCGCTTGCATCCAGTATCTCAAGCTCAACATTCGGGTGCTTGACAACAAGCTCTGAGATCAGCTCGATAATGGCATCCGGCATGATGGTGCACATCACGCCAAGCTTGAGCTTGTTGTTCTTGAGCTTCCCGAAACTGTCGGCCATTTGCTTCGTTTGCTGCGTCTCCCACAGCACCTGCTCGAGATGCGGTTTCACCATGCGACCCAATTCCGAGAGATGTGTGTTGGCGCGCTCGCGATGGAACAGCGGCCCGCCCAGCTCCTCCTCAAGCAGCTTGATGGCGCGGGTCAGCGAGGGCTGCGCGACATGGCACTTTTCCGCGGCGCGGGTGAAGTTCAGTTCTTCGGAGACCGCGAGGAAGTATCGGATCTGGTGCATCTCCATAGCGCTCACCTATCATTCTCTTAGAGAGACGGGATTTCTCACTCGAGTGCAGAAGCTTCAAGCTCACCGCCGGACAACAGCGAGTGATCGCAGGTTTGTCATCAAATAGCCCGGAGTGAGCCATGCTTTTGTCAACAGTCAAGCAGCAACACAAGGACCGGCCGCTCGCCGGCAAGGTCGCGGTGATCACAGGTTCGACAAGCGGCATCGGCCTCGGCATCGCCGAAGCCATGGGCGCGGCCGGCGCGACGATCATTCTCAATGGTTTCGGCGAGGCGGAGGCGATCGCCGACACCCGCCGGCGTCTCGCTGATGTTCACAAGGTCACCGTGGAGTACGACGGTGCCGACATGTCGAAGCCGGAGGAGATCGCCGCCATGGTTGCGGGCGTGCTCGCCAAGCACGCCCGGCTCGATATTCTGGTGAACAACGCCGGCGTTCAGTACGTCGCGCCGATCGAGCAGTTCCCGATTGAATCGTGGGACAAGATCATCGCCATCAACCTCAGCTCGGCCTTCCACGCCACGCGTGCGGCACTGCCGGCGATGCGGGCCCACGGCTTCGGCCGCATTGTCAACATCGCTTCGGCGCATGGCCTGATTGGTTCACCCTACAAATCGGCCTATGTCGCCGCCAAGCATGGCGTGATCGGCCTGACGAAGGTGACCGCGCTGGAAACAGCCGAGGGCCAGATCACCTGCAACGCCATCTGCCCCGGGTACGTCTGGACACCGCTGGTCGAGCGCCAGATCGCCGATCAGGCCAAGGCCCACGGCCTGCCGCGCGATCAGGTGATCCGCGACGTGCTTCTCGCGCAGCAGCCCAACAAGCGCTTCGCCACTGTCGAGCAGATCGGCGAGCTCGCCGTATTCCTCTGCGGGGAAAGCGGAGCATCGATCACTGGCGCGTCGCTGCCCGTCGACGGCGGCTGGACCGCCCATTGAGCCGGCGGGGAGGATCGAACATGCGAAAGACGCTGGCCATCGCCGTCGCGGCCGCCTGGATGGCTGTTGCAACGCCCACGCGGGCAGATGTGCGGGACGAGATCCTCGCCACCTACGACCGTTTCGTCATGGCCCAGAACGCCCGCGACCTTGCGCGGGTGCGCGAGGTACTGCTCGACGATCCGCGCTTCCTCTGGGTGAGCGATGGCAAATCTGTCTGGGGAAGAGATGCGCTCGTCGCCCGCATGAGTGCGTTCCAGAAGCTGGAGGTCTGGCGCGTCGAGCCTTTGCTCGCCCGCGCCGAGGTGGTCGAGGTGTCGAGCGACGTGGCCTATCTGCACATGCCGCTTGATCTCTTCCTGGGCACGAAGGAAGCGCCATCAACGACGCGCTTTCTCGTCAGCATCCTGTGCCGCAGGACGCCGCAGGGCTGGAGGATCGCCGCCCTTTTCACCACTCTGGACAACCCCTGAGGCTCATTCTTCCGCCTGCGGCCGAAGCCGGGTGGCGACGGCCGCGGCGAGCGCCAGCGCCGCGCCGATGCCTGCAACAGCCGACGGCCAACCAAAGGCGTCGAAGATTCGGCCAATGATGGCCGAACCGACCAGTCCTCCCGAGAAATAGCTCGCGAGATAAAAGCCGCTCGCCGCGCCGCGGTCGACCCCCGGAACGCGGCTGACCATCGCGGTGACCGTCGCCTGCGCCAGGAAGGTTCCCACCGCCACAAGCGTCATGCCCGCCAGAACCAGCGGTAGGTTGCCGGTCACGAGCAGCGGCAGCGCGAGCAGCGCGAGGAGAAGCGAGCCGGCAAGCGTGCGCCGCCGGCCGAAGCGCTTTGTCACCTCGCTCGCCAGCGGCGTGGTGATGATGGACGGCGCAAAAACGAAGTACACGAGACCGAGCGCCATCGCCGGAAGCGCGAGCGGCGGCGCGACGAGGACGAAGCCCACATAGGTGAAGGTGCCGATGAAGGCGAAGAGGATGCAGAACCCTATCAGGAAGATCGCCAGCAGGCGGCGGGCCGCGAGGACCGCTTCCAGCCTTTCGCGGATGCCCTGTTCCTGCTGATGCACTGCGGTCGCTGCGCCTGCCGGTATGAGCAAAGCCGCCAGAACCGCACCTCCGAGATTCAGAAGCGCGAAGGCGTAGAAGTTGCCGTGAAGCCCGAAAGCGTCCGCCAGTCCGGACGAGGCGAGCCGTCCTATGAGGTTCGAGGCGACATTGCCCGTGACGTAGGCTGCGAAAGCCGCCGTCGCCTCGCGCGGAGTCAAACCGGATTCGCCCAAATGCGCCAGCGTCAGCGAGAAGGCGGTCGCCATGCAGAGCCCCTGCGCGATCCTGAGCGCCGCAAACCACGAAAGGTCCGGGGCATGCGCCAGCAAGATGGTGGGTACGGCGAGGATCGAGAGGCTGATCACCACGCCGCGCTTGCGGTCGATACTGTTGCTGGCCAACGCTACAAAAATTCCGGCGATCGCCATGCCAAGCGTGCTGGCGTTGACCGCGACGCCGATCTCCGCCGGGCTGACACCGTAGTGATCACGCAACTTCGGGAGAATAGCCTGCGTGGCGAAGAGGTCGACGACAGTGAGGAAGGCAAGCAGCCCGATCAGCACGTTCCGGTTGCCGGAGCGCGGTCGCCCGGGTTCAATGCGCGCCCCTGAGGCTGTTTGTGTCAGCATCGCACGTTCCTTTGCTTCTCGCCTATGCTTCCCGCGATTACCGCCGCTTTCCGAGCTTGATGATGGAAGCATGCAAGAGGCGTCACTCTCACCGCAGCTGGTGCCGGATTCCAATATGGCTTGCGCAGCGCTTCCATAGGAACGCGCTATTGGCGGGGCAAAGCCAGTCATGCAGATGCAGCTATCGGACTGTTGTTCTCAGCACCGGAATGCAACACCAGTGTCCGCAATTGGCCGAAGGCGGACGAAACGCGATGATCGATAGCAGTCGATAAAAGTAGCTGAAGCGGACATTGCGCGAGGAATGCTCGGACTGACTCGCCGCATGCGGCCGCCCTGGAGAAGGTGGAGGCTGCGGACGACATGGCAGAACAGGTCTTGCGGCGCGCGGCGGAACCCGGACCTGTCGGCTGCGAGATGGACCAGCGCAGGTGTTCCATCAACGACGCGCTGGCGTTCGACACTGGTGCGACGCATGAGCGAGCCGAGGCTCTCGGTCTTTCGCCCGCGCACTGTGAGGATTGTCCGCCCGCGACCGGAGCAAGATCAGGCTCGGATCGAATCTCAGCTCACTGCCTCGCAGCTGACCCGGCACGGCGAGGTGTAGCGCCAATTCACCTGAGTAGTATCCGAACCTCCTCGTGCAGG
>JBOFUS010000411.1:0-1079 GCA_051652685.1 Beijerinckiaceae bacterium | reverse complement strand
CGCGCTCATCAAAGCGAAGAAGAAGAGCATCAGCCGCTGCGGATCGAGGCCCACCACGCGGGCGTGGGCCGGATCGAAGAAGGCCAGCATCAGGTCTTTCCAGCGCAACCCAAGTGCTGCCAGCACCACAGCCGAGATCAGAACCACCTGCATTGCGTCGTCATCATCAATGGCGAGGATATTGCCCATGATCACCGATTGCAGGTTCACCGCGACGGGATTAATCGAGATCAGCAGCAGGCCGGCTGCGAACATGGCAGTGAAGATGACGCCGATCACTGCGTCTTCCTTCAGCGCCGTGATGCGCCGGACGACATAGATCCCGCCTGCCGCCACAAGCCCCGAGACGAAAGCGCCGAGCGCATAAGGCAGGCCCAGAAGATAGGCGACGGCGACACCGGGCACGACTGCGTGGGCAAGAGCATCGCCCATCAATGCCAGCCCGCGAAGCACGAGATAGCAGGACAGGAACGCGCAGACGGCAGCGACAAGAGCGCTCATCCAGATGGCGCGGGCCATGTAGCCGTAGGCGAAGGGCTCGAGCAGCAGCTCCATCACGGCTTGCGGCTCTCCGCTTCCGGCATTTTTGGATCAGTCGCGGCAGTGTCGCTTTTGGCGACCATCCTTTCGCGCGTTGGCTCGCCGTAGAGCACCAGCGGCCGCTCGTCGTCGGTGAGCACGGTCACGCCGCGCGCATCCTCGTCGTCATGCAGGTCAGCGCCGCCAAGCCGCGTGGCGCGCAGCACGCCGCCGAAGGCACGCACGAGGTTGTCCTGCGTGAACGTCGTCTCGATGGGACCGGCGGCCAGCACCGTGCGGTTGAAGAGCACCACCTGATCACAGAAATCCGGCACGCTGCCGAGGTTATGCGTGGAAACGAGAATGACGCGCCCTTCGGCGCGCAGCGCCTGAAGCAGCGCGATAATCGCCTGTTCGGTCTTCACGTCCACGCCGGTAAAGGGCTCATCCAGCAGGATGACGGGTGCGCCCTGCGCCAGTGCGCGGGCGAGAAACACCCGCTTCTTCTGGCCGCCGGACAGTTCACCGATCTGGCGCTTGCGCAGTTCCAGCAGATCAAC
>JBOFUS010000410.1:0-9513 GCA_051652685.1 Beijerinckiaceae bacterium | reverse complement strand
GGGCAAGGCAGCATTCTTGGCGCCAGAGATCGGGATAACGCCGTTAAGCTTTTCGCCGCCGGTGATGGTGATTCTGTCCATGGTCGAGGCTCGTTTCGCGTGGGGGGTAAGACTTTGGCGGGAATACAGGTTGCCGGGTGAAGCTGAACGCTGCCAAAAAAGCAACGCTATGGTAGCATCTTGTCTGCACCTGTCGAGAACTCGTCAGCTGCCGTTACGTCATCCGGGGATCGGTCACGATCACGGGACTGCTGTTTGCGACGCGCAAGATTGATCTTCAACTGTGCCGCAAGTCGCAATTTGCGGGCTTCTCCGGCTTTTGAAGGCGCGGAATCGTGGATTGCCGTCCTAGACATGCTCATGATCTAGCGGTCGCGATGGGCTGATGCAACCTGCAGCGGGGATGTCTTAACGTCGTCGGTATCCTCGCGGGACGACGATTGCCGCGCCGACGCCGCACCGGCATAGATTGGCCGGGGGTGCGTAATGTCGTCTGAGTTCACTACAGCGCAAACGCTTGCGCGCATGGCGCGCAGGATAGATCGTACCGTATCTGCAGCCCGCCTCCCCCTTTGCCTCAACGACATTCGCGGCGTCACCAGTGCAACCCATGTGCGCTTCGTCATGCGTCACGTGCCGGGTCTGGTCGAGGAAAGCCCCTTCGACATTGATACGTTCGGACCGCGCTGGCATGCGCTCACGACTGAGATGCAGCACGATGATGTTGACCCTTCGGCTACCCTGGGAACCGAAGCAACCCGACCGGTCGACTGGAAAGAAATCACGACAGCACCGCCCAAGCTGAAGCAATTCCTGAAGGAGTTCAATAGTTTTGACCTTGGAGAGCAACGACTGACGGCAGCGCATCGTGGCTCATCAGGCGATTTGTCCCTGCTGACATTGACGAGCAGGGTCAGGGACAACCGCTGGCCCATCCTGAAGGATGCGTTCATCACGGCCATCGGGGTGCTGCATCCTGTCCTGCATCAGGCGGCGCTGCGCTGCGTCTTCGCCTACGAGGCGCCGCATGTCGGACGACTGTCGGCCCGCGAACGCGAATGCCTTATCTGGGCGGCCCAGGGCCACACCAGCCGCCAGATCGGCGAGACCCTTGGCCTGACCACATCGACCGTGAACTACTTCATCGATGCGGCCGCCGACAAACTGGCAGCGGCCAGCCGTGTGCATGCAGCCGCCAAAGCAGTCGCACTCGGGCTCATTCCGCCGCCGCGCTGATGCAAAGCGCCCGCGATGGTGTCTCGCGACATCAACTTTGGGGCAGTCTGATGCTTGCGGCCCTCTTCCTCTGTGCCATCGCGTCCGGGGCAGGCCCGATGGCAACGCTTTCGGCCGCTGCCGCACCGTTTTTCCTGGTCGTCATCATCGTCCACCTTGGGGCATCCCTCGAACGGCCGGTCCAGGCCCCGCCCTTCGATGCCAAGGCCCCATTCCGGGAATGGCCCACCTACACCGTGCTGATACCTCTCTTTCGCGAGGCGGCTGTCGCCTGCGATCTCGTGGAATGCATGGCGTCGCTCGACTACCCGGTGGATCGTCTGGAGATCCTGATTCTTCTCGAAGCGTGTGACCATGCGACATACGATGCGCTCCGCGCTGCGCGACCTGCGGCCCATATCCGGCTCATCGTCGTTCCCGACGGTGCGCCACGCACAAAGCCCCGTGCGCTGAACTATGGGCTTGCCATGGCTCGGGGCGAGTACGTCACCATCTATGATGCCGAGGATATTCCGGAGCCCGATCAGCTGAAGAAAGCTGTCCAGAGTTTCGAGCGGGCGAACGACGATGTGATGTGTTTTCAGGCGCGCCTTGCGATCGACAATGGCGCAGAGAGCTGGCTCGCGCGGATGATGCAGATCGAATACGCGGCACTCTTTGATGTCCAGAAGCGGGGCCTCGGTGCCTCCGCCTTCCCTATTCCCCTCGGTGGAACATCCAATCATCTGCGTCGCCGAACATTGATGCAGCTGGGCGGCTGGGATGCGTGGAACGTCACGGAAGATGCCGATCTTGGTTTGCGGATTGCCCGTGCCGGTGGCCATGTGGCCGATCTCGACTCAACCACGTTCGAGGAAGCGCCGATCACGCTGAAGGCCTGGATGCACCAACGGACGCGCTGGCTGAAGGGCTGGTGCCAGACCACCATTGTGCATACGCGCGAGCCCTTGAGCGCAATACGCGATATGGGTGCGCTGTCCTGGCTCGTTGCCATGGCCCAGGTGATTGGCATCGTCGTTTCCGGGCTCGTGTTCCCCTTCTTTACAGCCTATCTCGCGTATGAGGCGATATCGGGAGAACTGTTCGACAATGCGGATTGGCTGGAGCTGATCGGGAGCGCCATAGCGCTCACTGTCGCGGGTCTTGGAGGGCTGACGCTGCTTCTGCCGTCGGTGATGGGCCTGCGTGCACGCCGCGAAATCCGGCTCTGGCCGTGGCTCCTGACGTTGCCCGCCTATCTTCTGTTGACCTCAGCCGCCGCATGGCTCGCCGTGGTCGAACTGGTGCGCCATCCGTTTCTCTGGCGCAAGACCGAGCATGGCCTGAGCCGGCGGACCCGACCACCTTTCAGAAGCACGCCATGATCGCGCCGAGCAACCGCTCAGCATAGATTGCCTCGCCGAAACGCCACCACAGCGCTCCTGAAAGGGCAAAAAGCGCCACGACGGATGCAAAAACCAGATGCCGCGCGGTCACCTCAGGCCATCCTCACCTTTGATCTCGTGCTTCTGCAATCCGCCGATGCGGGCCAGCGGCCGCCCGGAATCGGTGATCGCGATCACCACGACGATCTCGTCGCGGCGTGGCGCGTCATGAACACGCGCCTCCACCGCGTCGAAATGGGAGCGTACGAAGGCGGCATCCTTGTGGCCGAGCGGCACATCGACGGCCGTGCCCATGCCGCCCATCTTCTTGGCCGACGGGATGAGGGCCGGACCCTTGATGAGTGCCGCGCGTACCGGCGCGCCCATCTTCGGATGGAGCAGTGCCGCCGCATGCTCCAGCTCGCCGCCTTCGCCGACGATCGCTGCCTTGCCAAAGCTCTCGGCCTGTTCCGGGCGAATGCCGAGTGCGTCAAGGCAGCAGCGCGTCAGCAAGTCTCCGAGCTCCGCGCCGATCTCCATCAGCGGCGACAGGTCCTTCTCGAACCGACCGGCGAAGGGATTGTCGATCACCGCGCAGGCGACGGCACGCCGCGTCGGTGGATCGACTGGCTCGCCCATCTCAACGCGCGTCTCGTCCACCTGCGTCACAATCTTGCGGATGCGCGCTTTCATCGCTGGCCGTCCCAGACACTGATCTCGCTGGCCCGCAGCCCTCCAATGCGTTCGTGGATGCGGCCTCCCGTGGACATGACGAGCACGTAGACCAGCTCGTCGGCACGGGGGTGACCCGGCACGCCCACTTCCATTGCGTCAAAATGCGACCGCACATATGCGGCGTTGATATGGGTGATTGGCACATCAAGCCGCGCACCGGGACCACCGACCTTCTTGGTCGAAGGCACGATGGCCTTGGCACCGCCCAGCAGCTCGCGCATGGCATAGCCGCCGGGCACATGCCAGAGCGCACCATGCTCCAGCTCGCCAGCCTCGCCCACGATCGCGCCCTTGCCATACCCCTCGATCAGTTTCGAATCCCCGCCCAGCGCATCGAGGCAGCGTTTCGCCATATCGAGACCAGCACCCTTGAGCGCCTCCATCATCGGCAGAAGATCGGTCTCGTAGCGACCGGCGTAGGGGTTGGTCATCACCGCCAGGACGGCCGCACGGCGCTGGATGCGGCCGCTTTCCGGGCCGCGTTCACGACGGATGTCCTCGGTTATCGTGACGACGCGGCGGATATCGATCAGGCTGGTCATCTGTTTTCCGTTCAGTGGTTCTGGAGGACGGGTGCCCGCTCTGCCGGCGGCGTGGAGCGCGAGCGACCGGTGCGCACATGGCCGTCAATCACCACCATACCAATGCCCGGAATATCGCCAAGCGCCATCGAGGCAAGCAGATCCTTGCCGGACGAGGCTTGCGGCTTGTCCATGAAAACGAAATCCGCCGGCTGGCCCGGCGCGATAAGCCCGCCGTCGAGACCGCGCTGGCGGGCCGTGTTGCCGGTGGCGCAACAGATCGCCTGTTCGGCCGGCAAGCCGCCAAGCGAGGCGAGCAACGTCATCATGCGCAGGACACCGTTCGGCTGCACACCGGAACCAGCGGGCGCATCGGTACCGATCAGCAGGTCCTTCAGGCGACCAACAGCAAGGCAGGCCTCCAGCGCGACAAGCGCCGACTTCTCGTTCCCATTGTGAACGATCTCCGGCGCGCCCCGCGCCTGCTCGCAAAGCGCACGGACGCATGCGGGAGAGACCGACGTCGGCCCGCCGTTGATGTGGCTGACCACATCCGGCTGCGCCTCCAGAACGTCATCGCGGCTGACGAAATGCGAGCCGGCGATGGAGGGACCGCCGGTGTGCATAATCGATTCAAGCCCGATCTCGCGGCACCAGTCGACGACGCGCTTCGCATCCGCACCCTTCGCCACGGTGCCGAGCCCGATCTCGCCAATGTGGCGGATGCCGGAGGCTTTCAGAGCCACGTAGAGATCACGGTCGAAGCCAAGCTCCGGCACCGGCGCGCCGGCGAGTACTTTCGCGCCCGCCGGGCGGAAATTCTGGAAGCAGCGCTGCGCCGTAATGGCCAGCGCCTTGACCCCCTCAGCGTCTTTTGGCCGACCCGGCAAGTGCACCTCACCCGCTGAGACCAGTTGCGTGACACCGCCGTTGACGCCCATCTCGATCCAGCCAAGCTGGTTCTGGCGGGGTGTCCAGTCGCCAAAGACAGGATGGCAATGGCTGTCGATCAGGCCTGGCGAGACCGGTGAGCCCTTGGCGTCGATGGTTGCTGCCGCCTCCGATAGATCGAGGTCACGGGCATATCCGACCTGAGCGATGCGCCCATCGACAACAACAATGGCGTCGCCATCGAGCAGCGGCTGGGCGAGATTGCCCGACAGGATCAGCCCGATATTGATGATGGCAAGCTTGCCCTTGAAGGGCGCATTGGAGACTTCGACGGCCACTGACGCCCTCCCGACATGGCGCTGAGCTTAGTCAGGATCGCGTCGCGATGGCAACCGCCGCGCCGGCCATCACCGTCGCCGTACCCCTGTTGATGCGCCGCAGCGCCCTTTCCGAAGTGAAGATGCGTCGTGCCCTGTCGGCGAGAACCAGCGCAATCGCCAGCACCGGCGTGAAGACCAGCATGATCACCACTGCCAGCTCGGCGAAGACGCGCGGTGTCAGGGACTGAAGGTCCACAACGAGTGGCATCAGCGATACGAAGAACACGATGACCTTCGGGTTGCCCAGCGTCAGCGTCAGCGAGCTCAGAAAGCTCGGCAATGCCTTGACCTCGACAGCGACCACTTCGCTGTCGTTGGACTTCGCCGGCGCGTTCCAAATCTTCCAGGCGATGAAGAGCAGGTAGAGACAGCCCGCGTATTTGATGACGAGAAACAGGGTCTCGAAGGTGCGGGCAACCACGGCCAGCCCGGTCGCTGCCACCGTGAACCAGATCAGATCGCCGACCACGAAGCCTGCAATGAAGGCAGGGGCGGAGCGCGTTCCCGCAGAAAGGCCCCGCGCGATCACGAGGGCGATTCCCGGCCCGGGCGAAGCGACAGCCACGAAGTAGACGGAGGCAAAAAGCAGGAGGCTGGCGATGTCCATCCTCCAGAAATGCGCCCGTCAGGCCCCCAGATCAATCCGGAATTTCGCGAAACCGTTCTCCGCTGGCCCCACAAAGGAGAGCCCCTTGAAGGCCGAGACCATGTCTTTTGCCCGGGGGTTGCTATCAAAGGTCACGTTGCTGGCACCCGGCAGCGGCCGGAAGCGCCAGTTATCATCGGCTTTCGGGTTCAGCGTCCCGGTTTGCTGGAAATACTTGATGATCACGTCGCGGGTGGCATCCGGAGCATCGAGCACGATGGTCGTGCCGTCATTGCCGGGGAAGGTCCCGCCACCGGACGCGCGGTAATTGTTCGTCACCACCACGAACTGCTGATCCGCCGTCACGGCAACGCCGTCGCGCTTGAGACCAACGATCCGGTTGGCCGCAGCGTCCAGCAGCTTGCCGGCGGCATCGAATTTCGACGGTTGCGAGAGATCGATCTCGTAGGTGACCCCATCGATCATGTCGAAGTTGAAAGCCGGGAATGACGGATTGACCAGCGGCTGCTCGGCATCCGTCGCGCTGATGCGGTTGAAAATGCCGGCGGAGCGCTCCAGCCAGTCCTTCAGCTGTTGGCCGTCCACCTTCACGGCCTTCAGCGTGTTGGGATAGATGTAGAGGTCCGCGACGTTCTTGAGCGCCACCTGCCCTTCCGGCACCTGCGTGTAGAACTCAACGCCGCCCCGCCCGCCCGCCTTGAAAGGCGCGACCGACGACAGCAGCGGCAGCCCGGCGTGCGGTCCAGCGGCAAGCAACTGCTTTGCATACCAGAGCTGCGCATCCGAGATCGCCTGCAGCGCGGCGTTATCGCCGATCAGCGCAAAAAACGTGTCCATGGCCTTGGCGGTCTTGCCGACTGGACGGCGTACATATTCGAGCGTCGCATCATGATCCGCCTTCGCGGCGGCGATCACTTCCGCCTTCGGTTCGGCGAGCGACACGACCTTGCCGGCCTCGCGCCGGAAGATCGGCAGGTTGCCCACCTGATGGCCGACGACCTTCCACTCGTTCCCGCTCTTCTGCAAGGTGAGGTCGATCTGGCCAAGATGGCTGCCCCAGAAACCGGCCATCACCGCAGGCACGCCGTTGAGCGTCCCCTTCTCGATGTCGATGCCCGCCCGGTCCTTGTAGGTCGGGCTGGGGAAGACGAGATGCGAATGGCCGGTCAGGATGACATCGATGCCCGGAACGAAGGCCAGATGGAACGCTGCGTTCTCGTCGCGACCCTGCGGTGGCGCGGTGGAGATGCCGGTATGCGCCAGAGCAACGATCAGATCGGCCCCCCGCTCCTGCATTTCGGGAACCCACGCCTTCGCCGTCTCGACGATATCCCGGGTATCGACCTTGCCACGCAGGTGTTGCTGATCCCATTGCATGATCTGCGGCGGCGTGAAGCCGATGACGCCGACCTTCAATCGCTGCGGCGCGCCGGCCTCGTCGATCACTTCACGGTCGAGGATGACGTAAGGGCGCAAAAGCGTATCGTCGCCACGGCCGCTGCCTGCAAGCTGGCCCTTCGCGACATTGGCGCAGACGATCGGGTGCTTAGCGCCCGCCAGAGACTTCGCCAGGAAATCGAGGCCATAGTTGAATTCGTGGTTGCCAAGCGTGCCGGCATCGAACTTCATCTGGTTCATGGCGCGGATGATCGGGTGGAGATCGCCCGCCTTGAAGCCGCGTTCGTAGGCAATCAGATCACCCAGCGGGTTGCCCTGCAGGAAGTCCCCATTCTCGAAAAGCAACGTATTGCGGGCCTCGCCCCTTGCCTTGTCGACCAGCGACGCGATACGCGCGAGACCGACAGTATCGTCGGCCGCATCGCGGTAGTAGTCGTAGGAATGGACATGGACGTGGATGTCCGTCGTCTCGAGAATGCGCAGCTTCACAAGGTTTGCACCGGATTGCGCGAAGGCAGACCCGGCCACCGCGACAACGCCAGTAGCCATCGCCCCGATCATCGTTTCACGCCGCGACAGGCGAGCGACCTCCGCTTCCCGTTCAGACATGCATCTCGACCTTTCCAGTTCTTTTTACCAACTTGCGCCCGACGGCAACCCGGGGCGGGCGAACCCCGCTGACCCCATGCCGACGTCAGAGCATCGATCTGCGACAGGATGACGGCGGTCAGGCCGGACAATCATGCGGGCATGGCTGTTTCGGCGATCTTGACCCAGTAGGAAACGCCCACGGGAATGGCCCGGTCATCGAAATCATAGGCCGGGTGATGCACGCCGGCCGTGTCGCCGTTGCCCATCATGATGTAGGCCCCCGGCCGTTCCTCCAGCATGTAGGAGAAATCTTCCGAACCCATCAGCGGCAGAATTGACAGATCGACCCTGTCCTCGCCGGCAATGCCGGCCGCGACACGCACGGCGAAGTCCGTCTGTTCGGGCGCATTCTCGGTCACTGGATAACCCTTGTGATAGGTAACCTCGATCCTGGCACCTGAGGCCTTGGCAAGACCCTCGGCAATGTCGCGCAGTCGCTTCTCGGCGTAGGCGCGCGTCTCCTTTTGCAAGGTGCGCACCGTTCCCTTGAGCACGGCGCGCTGGGGAATGACATTGTAGGCATCGCCCGACTTCACGTCGCAGATCGACACCACAACAGAGTCCAGCGGATCGACGCCGCGCGATGCGATGGTCTGCGCCGCCATGATCATCTGAGCCGCAATCACCACCGGATCGATGCACTCATGCGGCCGCGCCGCATGACCGCCCAGCCCCTCGATCACGATATCGAAGCGGTCCGCCGCCGCCATGATCGGGCCGGGACGGATGGCAAACGAGCCGAGCGGCACGCCGGGCATGTTGTGCATGCCATAGACCTCCTGCACACCGAAACGTTCCATCATGCCGTCCTGGCACATGGCGAGGCCGCCGCCGCCACCCTCTTCCGCCGGCTGAAAGATCATGACTGCCGTGCCGTCGAAATTGCGTGTCTCGGCCAGATACTTTGCAGCCCCCAGCAACATCGCCGTGTGGCCGTCATGGCCGCAGGCGTGCATCTTGCCGGCTACCTTCGACTTGTAGGGAACGTCCGTCGCCTCGTGGATCGGCAGCGCATCCATGTCGGCGCGCAACCCCACAACCTTGCCGGAGTCCCCCTTGCGTCCCCGGATGACAGCGACAACGCCCGTCCTGCCAATCCCCGTAACGACCTCGTCCACCCCGAAGCTTCGCAATTTCTCGGCAACAAAGGCCGCCGTCTGGTGCTCTTCATATCCCAGTTCAGGATTTTCGTGGAGATGACGACGCCAGCCTGTGACTTCATCGGCAAATTCCGCAACGCGGTTGATGATCGGCATGGTTCCCGCACTCCTGTTTCTGGAAGTAGCGCATGAAGCGCGAAGCCTGTCTGCCGGTCAACCCCGGGCGGCGCTCCCTGGATGCACATGAACGCGATGTCGCAGGGCTGACCCTTGCGGTGCTACAAATCCATCATATTTACGCCCTACCGACGCCAAAATCCGTTCTGGTTTTGTCATTTGTGGAAATAGGCTCGAAAGCTGGGAACCATCCATGGCGCGCGACACCGTCGATCTTCTTCCGCTTTCGGGCAAGGCGGACCTCGTCAACTGGATCGAGAAAGGCGCAAAGCCCGAAGCTGACTTTCGCATCGGCACCGAGCACGAGAAAATCCCCTTCTACCGCAACGGCATATTGCCGGTCCCCTATGCTGGTCCGCGCGGCATCCGGCAGTTGCTGGAGGGCATGCAGGGCATGCTCGGCTGGGAGCCGATCATGGAAGGCGACCACCCCATCGGCCTTGCCGACGTGAC
>JBOFUS010000409.1:0-8220 GCA_051652685.1 Beijerinckiaceae bacterium | reverse complement strand
TCCTCAATCTGGTAAAGAACGCGGCCGAGGCGCTTTCAGACACACCGGACGGCGAGATCCAGATCACCACCGCCTATCGGCCGGGTGTCCGGATCGCGGTGCCCGGCTCGGCGCAGCGTGTGCGCCTGCCACTGGAGGTATGCATCCGCGACAATGGCCCGGGCGTGCCCGATGAGCTTCGCGCAAACCTCTTTGATCCTTTCGTGACAACGAAGGCGAGTGGAAGTGGCCTTGGTCTTGCACTGGTGGCAAAGGTGGTGGGAGACCACGGCGGAATCATCGAGTGCGAGTCAGCGCCACGGCGCACGGTGTTCCGCCTTCTGCTCCCGCTTCAGGATGGCCGCGAGGCTGTTCCTTTCCGTGAGGCGTCAGCGATCAGCGAGAAGAGATGACAAAGTCGGGAAGTGTGCTTGTGGCAGATGACGATGCGGCCATCCGCACCGTCGTTGGGCAGGCGCTGACACGCGCAGGCTACGACGTGCGCACCACCAGCAACGCGGCCACTCTCTGGACCTGGGTGCAGAGCGGCGAGGGTGACATCATCGTCACAGACGTGATGATGCCGGACGAGAACGCCTTCGACCTCATTCCGCGTATCCGCAAGCTCCGGCCGCATTTGCCCATCGTGGTCATGAGCGCGCAGAACACCTTCATGACCGCCATCAAGGCCTCCGAGAAGGGGGCCTACGACTACCTGCCGAAGCCCTTCGATCTGGCGAAACTCGTCGGGATTGTCGGGAGGGCGCTGTCGGAGCCGCGTGGCATTAGTGCGCCGTCGCAGGAGATCGCCGAAGAGTTGCCGCTCGTCGGGCGCTCGCCGGCCATGCAGGAAATCTACCGGACGCTCGCGCGCTTGATGAATGTCGATCTCACCGTGCTCATCAACGGCGAGTCAGGCACCGGCAAGGAACTGGTCGCCCGGGCGCTGCACGAGTTCGGTCGCCGCAAGGGTGGACCGTTCGTGGCCATCAATATGGCGGCGATCCCCAGGGACCTGATCGAATCGGAGCTTTTCGGGCACGAGAAGGGCGCTTTCACCGGCGCAAGCCAGCGAAGCGCCGGTCGCTTCGAGCAGGCAGAGAGCGGCACGCTCTTCCTTGACGAGATCGGCGATATGCCGATGGATGCGCAGACGCGGTTGCTGCGCGTGCTCCAGCAGGGCGAGTACACCACCGTCGGCGGGCGCACGCCGATCCGGACCAACGTCCGCATCGTGGCCGCCACCAACAAGGATCTGCGTCATCTGATCCAGAAGGGGCTGTTCCGCGAGGATCTCTACTTCCGGCTCAATGTTGTGCCGCTGCGTCTGCCGGCGCTGCGCGAGCGGGCGGCGGATATCCCTGATCTTGCACGGCATTTCTTCAAACTCGCCGAGAAGGAGGGGCTGCCGGCGAAGCAACTCGATGGCGGTGCTGTCGAGCGGATGAAGGCCTATCCCTGGCCGGGCAATATCCGCGAGCTGGAGAATGTCGTGCGTCGGCTGGCAGCGCTCTGTCCGCATGACGTGATCACCGCCGAGATCATCGCTGCCGAACTCGACACAGGCGCAGCCGAGATCGTAACGCCTATGGCCGCACCATCCGGGGTCATGCCGGACGCCGGGCTTTCCGAGTTCGTCGAGGCCTATCTTGCCCGCTATTTCAACGCCTTCGGTGGCGAGTTGCCGCCTGTCGGCCTCTATGACCGCATCCTGGAAGAGATTGAAGCGCCGCTCATCAGCGCCGCGCTCGCTGCCACCCGTGGCAACCAGATTCGCGCGGCGGATCTGCTTGGCCTCAACCGCAACACGCTGCGCAAGAAGATCAAGGACCTCGACATCCGCGTGCTCAAGGCGCTGCGCTGACGCTTTCGCGAAGGGTGTTGCCGCATTGTTGTCTATTTCATGCAACAGTGTTGTAATCCCGCCGCAGTGATTTGCGGCGCGCCGGCGTCGCCGACGCTCGCAAGGCACGCAAGCAAGGCACCCAAGCAAGGCGCATGGCGCAGGACGCAAAGCTCCCGGAGATCGACATCACGGACGGCCGGGGCACGCTGCCCGGGCAACTTCTGCGCGCCTTTGCGCTCCTGCTGGCCGTCATCTGCATGCTGGCAAGCTTCGTGGTCGTGAGCGGATTGCTGGAGGTCCGCCTGACGGAGCGGCGTGCGCTTGTCCTGCTGGGGGGCAGCGGTTTCGCGGCACTGCTGCTTCTGTCGATTGTCGTCAGCGATTTCTATGCCCTGTTCCGCCAACGCCGGCTGGGCCAGGCCGGCGCCCGGCTTCATATCCGCATTGTCAGCCTCTTCACACTCGTTGCCGCCGTGCCAACGGTGTTGATTGCCATCGTCGCCAGCGTATCGCTGGAACGCGGCCTCAACCCGTGGTTCTCGGGCGCGCTGCGTGAGGTCGTCACCAACGCGGGCACCATCGCGCAGAGCTATCAGCAGCAGCTTTGCCAGAACGTCGGGCGCGAAATGAAGCTCATGGCTGAAGATATCGAACGGGCCAAGCAGGTTGGCCTGTTCGATCAGAACCGGCCTGTGTTTCGCAATTTCCTCACAACACGTGCCGTGATGCTGGGCTTTCCCTTCGCGGTGATCATGCGCGAGGACGGACAGGTGATCGAGCGCGCGGATACCCGCGTCTCGGAAGAGCCGCTGCCGCCGCGCGAGCAGGATTTCAAGGATGCGGCAACGCAGGAGCCACCCTGCCTGCTGACATCGCAGCATGTTGGCGCATTGATCAAGCTGCCCACTTACGATGGGTTGTTCCTCTTCGTCTCCCGGCGCGTTGATCCGCGGGCACTCAGCTTCGGCCAGGTGGCTGACGAGGCAGAAGGCCAGTATCGTGCACTCGACGAGCAGCGCGTGAACGTCCAGCGCGCTTTCGTGATGATGTATGCGATCATCACATTGCTTCTGCTGCTTTCGGCGATGTGGATCGGCCTTGCCTTCGCCAACCGGCTGGTTGCGCCTGTCCGCCGCCTTATCGGCGCGACGGACGCTGTCGCAGCAGGCAACCTCTACGTGCAGGTGCCGGCGGGCAGGAATGATGGCGATATTGGCCATCTGAGCCGCACCTTCAACAACATGATCGCCGAAATCCGTGGCCAGCAGAATCGGCTGATGACCGCAAGCCAGGCGCTCGACCGACGGCGGCAGTTCATGGAGGCTGTGCTTTCCGGCGTTTCGGTGGGTGTGCTCGGGCTTGGCGAGGACGGCCGTATCGCCATAGCCAACCCGAACGCCGTGCGCATTCTTGGCGACAATCTTCAGGGAAAGCTGATTGCCGAGGTGGCCCCGCTTGTGGACGCTGTGTTTCAGGAGGCGAGGACCAGCCGCAGCCGCAGCCTCCAGCGACAGGTCGATCTGGTGCGCGGCGGGCGGGAGATGACGCTGTTTGTCAGGGTGACGTCGGAGCAATCCGCCGGCGAGGCGCGTGGCTATGTCGTGACACTCGACGACATCACTGATCTGGTGACGGCGCAGCGCACGTCCGCCTGGGCCGATGTGGCGCGCCGCATCGCCCACGAGATCAAGAATCCGCTGACGCCGATCCAACTCTCGGCCGAACGCATCCGCCGAAAATACGGCCGCCAGATCCACGAGGACCGGCAGATTTTCGACCAATGCACCGACACGATTATCCGGCAGGTCGATGATATCCGGCGGATGGTGGACGAGTTTTCGTCCTTCGCAAGGATGCCGAAGCCGGCACCGGAGCGGGATGATCTGGTCGATGTGCTGCGCCAGACGCTCTTCATGATGCGCGTTGGATATCCGGCCATCGACTTTGTTGACAATCTGCCAACCATGCCTGTCGTTGCCCGCTTCGATCGCAGGCTCATCGGGCAGGCTGTGCAGAATATCCTGAAGAACGGGACGGAAGGTATTGCTGCCCGGCTTGCGGCTTCGGAGGGCGCGGCAGAGAAGGGGGTCATCAGCCTTCTCTTCAGCCAGCCGGATGCCGGGACCATCTGCATCGAGATTGCCGACAACGGCGTTGGTTTCCCGCGCGAGAACCGGCAGCGCTTGCTGGAACCCTATATGACAACGCGCGACGGCGGCACGGGCCTGGGCCTCGCCATCGTCGCCAAGATCTTCGAAGAACACGGCGGCGGCGTCGAATTGCTCGACAATGAGAACGCTCCGCAGGGTGCGCTGGTGCGCATGACCTTCCGTATTGAAGGCCCGCCGTTGGAAGACAATGCAACAATGACCCGTAAAACTGCGCAGATCGACGCAATACCCGGACAGAAGCAGGTGAACGCATGAGCATCGACATCCTTGTCGTGGACGATGAGGCGGATATCCGCGATCTCGTGGCCGGCATTCTGGAGGACGAGGGGTACCGCACCCGGACGGCGCGCAATGCTGACGAGGCGCTGGCGGCTGTGCAGTCGCGCCGGCCGCATCTGGTGTTTCTTGATATCTGGCTTCAGGGAAGCCGCCTCGACGGGCTCCAGATCCTGGAAGCCGTAAAGCTGACGTATCCCGATCTGCCGGTGGTGATGATTTCGGGTCATGGCAATATCGAGACGGCGGTCTCCGCCATCCACAAGGGCGCCTATGACTTCATCGAGAAGCCCTTCAAGGCTGACCGGTTGCTGCTTGTCGCCAGCCGCGCCCTCGAGACATCGCAGCTGCGTCGCGAGGTGCGCGAGCTCAAGGTGCGCTCGGGAGAGTCAGATCGCATCGTTGGCAAGTCATCCGTCGCGGCGCAGCTTCGCCAGCAGCTGGAGCGGATCGCACCGACCAATGCGCGCGTGCTGATCAGTGGAGCGGCGGGCTCGGGCAAGGAACTGGCGGCCCGCACCATCCATGGCCTTTCGGGGCGCGCTGCCGGCCCGTTTGTCGTGCTGAGCGCTGCCACGATCGCGCCGGAGACGATGGAGGAATATCTCTTCGGCGTGGAAGCGGTCGAAGGGCGGCCTTTGCGCATCGGTGCGCTGGAGGAGGCCCATGGCGGCACGCTTTATCTTGACGAGGTGGGCGACATGCCCCGCGAGACGCAGGGCAAGATCTTGCGGGTGTTGGTTGACCAGAATTTCCAGCGCGTGGGCGGCGCGGCACGCGTTTCCGTCGATGTGCGCATCGTGTCGTCCAGCAGCCGCGATCTCAGGACCGAGATTTCTGCCGGCGCCTTCCGGGAGGATCTCTATCATCGCCTCAATGTGGTGCCTGTCCGCGTGCCGGACCTGTCGGAGCGCCGCGATGATGTGCCGGAGCTGATCGCCTTTTTCATGGACCAGATTTCACTGTCGAGCGGTATCCCGAAGAAGCGGATCGGTGACGAGGCGATGGCCGTCCTCCAGACCCATGACTGGCCGGGCAACGTGCGGCAGCTCCGGAATAACATCGAACGCCTGATGATCCTCACGACTGGCGAGCTTGATGCGGAGGTCACCGCGGAGATGCTTCCGGCAGAACTTGTGGCGACCGCGCCGCCAATCCCGGGTGGTGCGGGAGGTGAAAAACTCCTTGCCTTGCCACTTCGTGAGGCACGCGAAGTGTTCGAGCGGGAATATCTTGTGGCACAGATCAGTCGTTTTGGTGGAAACATCAGCCGAACGGCTGAATTTGTAGGCATGGAGCGTTCAGCTTTACACCGGAAACTCAAGACGCTTGGCGTTGGTGGGGACAATTAGGTGTGGCTATGCTGCGCTCAGCTGCCGCATCGGAAATAGTCTTGCGTTTCAACAATCCGATGGTTTAACTGCACCAAGGGCAAGGGAGGGATAGCGTGGCGTTTGCCTCGAAGGACGCTCCCGCCGCATCTGGGTGAGTGAATGGCCAACGAAAAGGCGCAGAACCTTCAGGACACGTTTCTGAATCACGTGCGCAAGAACAAGATTCCGCTGACGATATTCCTTGTGAACGGCGTCAAGCTGCAGGGTGTGGTCACATGGTTTGACAATTTCTGCGTGCTTCTGCGGCGTGACGGCCACTCGCAGCTGGTATACAAGCATGCGATCTCAACCATCATGCCCGGCGGGCCGCTTCAGCTGTTCGAAGGTGGCGAAGAAGCCTGAGCGGACACAAGTCCGCCTGATCGGATAACGGATTGACAGAAAACACCTCCCGCGAAGGCCCGCGGAACGAAGCCGCCCTGCTACGAAGGGCAGAGCTCGAAGAGACGATTGCCGCAAACACGCGGACCCTGATCATCGGTCCCTATGACGTGTCATCACGCTGGCGTCGCACGGCGTCGCCTTCCGCGCGGGAACCCGATGCGCGGCTCGGTGAAGCAACAGGGCTTGCTGCCGCCATAGATCTGCATGTCCTTCAGTCGTTGATTGCCCCAACGGATGCCCCGCGGCCCTCCACCTATCTCGGCAAGGGCAAGGTGGAGGAACTGGCGGCGCTCGTCACCGAGCTGGAAGTAAAACTGGTGGTGGTGGATGCCGCGCTATCGCCTGTGCAGCAGCGCAATCTGGAGAAAGCCCTTGCCGCCAAGGTGATTGACCGCACGGGACTCATCCTCGAGATTTTTGGCCGCCGCGCCCGCACGCGGGAGGGCACGCTTCAGGTCGAGCTCGCCCATCTCGGCTATCAGAAATCGCGGCTCGTCCGCTCGTGGACCCACCTTGAACGCCAGCGCGGCGGCTTCGGCTTCATGGGCGGACCTGGCGAAACGCAGATCGAGACTGACCGACGCCTGATCCAGGAGCGTATGTCGCGGCTGGAGCGTGAGCTTGAGCAGGTCAAGCGCACGCGCGGACTGCACCGCAAGGGCCGCGAGCGCGTGCCCTATCCCACGGTGGCCCTCGTCGGATACACCAACGCCGGAAAGTCAACGCTGTTCAACACGCTGACGCGCGCCGAGGTGCTGGCGAAGGACATGCTGTTCGCCACACTCGATCCGACGGCCCGACTGGTAAAGCTCGACAAGGGGCTGGATGTCATCCTCTCTGACACCGTGGGCTTCATTTCCGAACTGCCGACGACGCTGATTGCGGCATTCCGCGCCACACTGGAAGACGTGCTCGTCGCCGACGTGATCCTGCATGTGCGCGACATGGCACATGGGGATGCGGAGGCGCAGGGCGAGGATGTGACGGGCATTCTCGCCGATCTTGGCGTCGATGCCTCGGACCACCGCCGGGTGATCGAGGTCTGGAACAAGGCCGATCTCCTGAGCATTGAACAGCGCGACCAACTGGCCAACCAGCTGGACAACCGCCCGCCTGCCGAGGCACCCGTGCTGGTCTCGGCATTGACAGGCGAGGGGCTGGAGCGCCTCCGGGGTGCGATCAACCGGCGTCTCGCCGAAGGACGGTTGCTCTATGAGGTGAGCGTTGCGGCGGAAGATGGCGAGGGCCTCAGCTGGCTCTACAGTCAAGCCGAGGTTCTCGACCGGCAGCTGGACGGGGAAGGGGCAAGCCATCTCCTGCTGCGCCTGCCGACGATCCGGGCAGCTGGACTGCTGCGGCGTTTTCCCGATGCACAGCAGCGCGACCCTGACACGGCAACGTTACGTTAACCTTCCTTCCCTGATAGACGGGGGATGATGACAACGGTGGGACGAGGGCGGTTCATGTTCCCAAGGCTGCAGATGGCGGGTCTGGTATTTGCAACCGTGCTGCTTTCGGCGACGTTGCTTGCAGGCTGCGTGCTGGAAGATGGCGGCGGGCGCTATGGTGCCAAGAGCGATGTCCGGCCCCATCCCGGTGCGGCCTCGGCGCTGCGCTATCCCGTGCAGGGCATCGATATCTCGCGCTGGCAGGGCACCATCGACTGGCGACAGGCGAAGGCGGCCGGTACGCGTTTTGTGTTCATGAAGGCGACAGAGGGCGGCGATCACTATGATCCTCGCTTTCGCGAAAACTGGGCTGGTGCGCGCGCCGCCGGGATTCCCGCAGGTGCCTACCACTTCGTCTACTGGTGCCGGCCGGCGCACGAACAGGCGCAGTGGTTCGTCCAGCACATCCCGAACGCCCGCGATCCGCTGGCGCTGCCGCCGATCCTTGATGTGGAATGGAACGGCCATTCCCGCACCTGTCCCCGCAAGGTCTCGCGCGAGCTGGCGATCGAGAAGATGCGGCTGATGCTGCGCGAGCTTGAGGCCCATACGGGCAAGCGCCCGATCATCTACACCGACGTGACCTTCCACAAGGATGTGCTGGAAGGGGTCACCGAGTTCGATGCCTATCCCTACTGGATCCGCTCCACCGCCGCGCCGCCGCAGGAGAAATATCCCGGCCGCCGCTGGGCGTTCTGGCAGTTCACCACCACGGGCCGCGT
>JBOFUS010000408.1:0-1539 GCA_051652685.1 Beijerinckiaceae bacterium | reverse complement strand
GAGGTGTCCTTCAGCTACGACATCCGCAGCGCCCGGGATGCTATCCGTGTTCGCGCCATCGCAACAGCCATGGGCCGCTGCCGGGAAATCGCGGAGGAGCGCGGCGTGGAGGTCGAAATCGAGATGACCTACGCGCTTCCGGCCGCTGCCTGCGACGAGCGGCTCAAGACCGCACTCAAGGCAGGGGTTGGCACTGGAGGCGAGGTTTCTGAGATGCTGTCAGGCGCGGGCCACGATGCCATGGCATTCCGGAACTTTTGCCCGCAGGCGATGCTGTTCGTCCGAAGCCGGGATGGGCTGAGCCATCATCCGGACGAGTTTACGAGCGCGGAGGACATCGGGTTTGCGGCCACCGCACTCTACAAGGCCGTGCTGGCACTGGCCGAAGCTGAGCCGCTCAGTTGATCATGTAGATCGTCGCGTTGAGCACCAGCGCAAACGTGACCCATGCGAGATAGGGCGCTTGCGCCAGCCCTGCCGTTTTGTCCACGGCGAGAAAGGCAAGAAGCATTGCCGCCACGCTTATCACCAGCGCTACCGCGACGATCAACCCGAGGCCAGGACTGTTCGCACCGAAGAAGGCGGCAGACCAGGCGACGTTGCATGCGAGCTGGATAGCGAAGGCGATCAGCGCCCGCGTGCGGGCCGAACCTGCATGAACAGTCCTCAGCACCCGCCAGAGGCCAAACGCCATGAGCAGGAACAGCGCCGGCCACACGACCGGAAAAATCCAGTTCGGCGGATTGAATCCGGGCTTGCGAATGGTGGTGTACCAGCCAAAGATATGCGGCTGCGTGATGGACGAACCAAGGCTGGCTGCACCCATGACCACGACCATCGCGATTGCGAAGTAGATCAGCGAGCGGCGGGAAAGCGGCGGCAGGCGGTAGTCGATGGGGGCGATGCTCATGCTGTGACGCCATATGGCGCAGCGAAGCGATCTGTCAAAGCGTGCGTTGTCGCTTGACCGATGGTCAACCGTCTTGCATCGCCACATGGGACTCTTCACGCGAACGCCGCCTTTATTGGACACATGACTTTGAACGCAGTGCTCGCGCTTCCGGCGCGCCTTCTCGAATGGCTGCTTCTGGGGATCATCTCTGCGGCTTTTGCATTCCTGAGAATGCTTGGCCCGCGCCGCGCGTCGGATCTGGGCGGCTGGCTGACGCGCAGCTTTGGCCCGTGGCTGCCGGTGCATCGCGTGGCGCTCGGCAACATCCGCGCCGCATTTCCGGGCATGAAAGACAATGAGGTCCGCCGCATTGCGAAGGGGGCCTGGGAGAACCTGGGCCGCACAAGCGCCGAATACGCCCATCTGCATCACCTTTTTGACTGGGACGCTGACAAGCCGGGCGAAGGCCGCACGGAGGTGGAGGGTATCGAGCAGTTCCTGGCGCTGCGTGACGACGGCAAGCCGGGGCTGATCTTCTCGGCGCATCTGGGCAACTGGGAGCTGCCGGCCATCTGCGCAGCCCGCTATGGGCTGGATGCCACGGCGGTTTTCCGCGCCCCCAACAACGCGGCTGCGCGGCGGATCAT
>JBOFUS010000407.1:0-11796 GCA_051652685.1 Beijerinckiaceae bacterium | reverse complement strand
CGGTAGTCCTGATCACGGGCCATGGCGATATTCCCATGGCGGTCGAGGCGATCAAGCAAGGTGCTTATGATTTCGTCGAGAAACCGGTCCCGCTCGACGCGTTGCTGAACCTCGTCAAGGGAGCCGTCTCGCGCCAGGGCGAAAAAGACGCCCAGGCAAACGACTTTGATCTTGGTCCCATCGGCGGCAATGTTCTGACCCCGCGCGAGCGGGAGGTGCTGCGCGAGATTGCCACCGGGGCCTCGAGCAAGGAGGCCGGTCGCATCCTCGGGATCAGTCCACGCACCGTCGAGGTACATCGCGCCCGCATCATGGACAAACTCGGCGCGCGCAACGCGGCCGATCTGATGAGGATCATCTTTTCCCACGGGAACTGACGGCCCGGCCAATGCGTCACTTTGCAGCGACATCTTGACGCATCCCTCTGGGGGCGCGAACAGGTGCAGCTGCAAGCCTTGCCATGAATTCGTCTTTCGCCCCCATTCGCCATCAGGTGGAGACGCTTGCCGCCGGCGTTGCCGGGGCCTTTGCGTTCAACCTTGTCTCGCTTCCTGCGGCTTCGCTGTGTGGGGCAATGATCGCAGTGGCGATGCTGATGATGACGGGCAGAACGGTTGAGCTTGACAGCCGGCTCCGTGATTTCGGGTTTCTGCTGGCAGGCATCGGGATGGGTGCGGCGGTCACTCCGGACATGCTGCAAGGCCTCTCCCGCTATCCCGTCAGCCTTGCCATTTTTGCTGCATCGCTTGTCATCACGGTCGTCGTCACCCAGGCAATCCTGCGCAAGCTGACTGGAATGGATCGCGCTACCGCAGTCCTTTCCGCAATGCCGGGGGCATTGTCGATGGTCCTTGCGGTGGCGGCGGAAACGCCGAAAGCCAACGTTGCGCAGATCACCCTGATCCAGTCCGTCAGGCTTTTCGCACTGGTCACACTCTTGCCGACCATCGTGGCTGCGACCGGAGCAACCGGCGCGCTTCCTGCAACCGTCGCCATGTCGCCGCAGACATTGATCATCGTGCTGTCAGCAGGACTGGCGCTCTCCTGGCTGCTTGATCGCCTGAAACTGGCAGCGGCATGGATTTTCGGTGGCATGATGGCCTCCGCCGTTGCCCATGGCGGCGGCTGGGCCACCGGTGTCGTGCCCGGGCTGCTCAACGAGGCAGCTTTCATGCTGGTCGGTGTCTACATTGGCATACGATTCAGCGCGATCAGGCTTGCAGCACTCAAAGAGTTGCTTGGCGTGGCGCTCCTGGCTCTTGCGGCCGGCGTGATCGTGGCCGTCGGCGCGGCGTGGCTTGCGGCGTCGCTCGGCGTCGCAAGCTTTGAAGCGGCCCTCCTCGCTTACGTGCCAGGTGCACTTGAGGCGATGATCGTGCTTGGCGGCGCGCTGGGACTTGACCCCATATTTGTCGGATTGCACCATCTCAGCCGCTTCTTCGGCATCAGTCTGCTGCTGCCATTTCTTGCAAACTGGCTCCGCCGCAGCTGAAAAAACGCCGCTCGGCGCGTTTGGTGCTGCAGCCGCGGGAAATCTTAACCCTCCCTTTACCATAAACCGGGCAATTCTTGCCGGGCAGTCGCTCTGGTTCCCTGCGGTTATGCAACCACATGGAACTGCACCCGGTTGCCGTCGGATAATTCGAAAGCATGGTGGGCTGAGATCATGGGTTACGGCCATCGCAAAGCCAGAAGAGCGCATGAGCCTGATCCTCGGGATGTCGTGGAGGATGCCGCGCGAGCCGATGGCGTCAGCGTAGCGGAGTGGCTCGACCGCGCCGCCCGCGATGCCGCACGCGAGGAGGAGGCCCGCCGCAATCCGAGGCAGGCGCGCCGCGCACGTCAGGAGGAGTACCGCGACCACGACGGCCATGACCAGACCCATGGCGTGAACCGCATGCTGGGCGAGGCCCTGGAGGATTTCGACGCCGCACTCAAACGCAGCGAGCGCCGCACGATCGCCGAACTGGAAACCTTGAGGGAAGAAATCGCTGCACAGGATTCGCGGAGGAAGTCCGTTCAGGGCTTGCAATCCGATGTCGCAACAGCTTTTGAAGCGAAGGATCCGGCAGCCCCTACCGCTCAACGCCGCCGCAGTGATGACCTGATCGCTGCGATCGAGGACCGCGTTTCGCGTGTCGTCAGCCAACTGGAGGCGAACGCGCCACAGATCGCAACTGTCAACGCCCCGCCGGCATCGGCGACCCTCCCGCCGAAATCCGATGCGCGCCTCGCTGCCATGGAGCAGGCGGTAAAGGAACTCGCGCAGAAGCTGGACATGACGCCGGCACCTTCGACACCAAACCCCGAGCTGACGGAGGCGGTCGACGAGATGCTGGATGCGCTGCGCCGTATCCAGTCCGAAACGCAGGCACGCACCACGACACCCGACGCCTTTGAATCGCTGAACCGCAAGCTGGATGTGTTGCCTGCAATCCAGAAAAAGCTGGAGAAGCTGGAGAACGCACCACCCGCCGAGAGCGCAGAGCTCAGGTCGCTCCGTGCAGAGCTTGCGGCACTCCGCCATGGCATGGCCCAGCAGCCGAGGCTTGCCGACCCGGCCATCGCAGGACTTGAGGCACAGTTTGCCGGTCTGGCAAAGCGCATGGACATGATCGCCGAGCATCTCGTGGCGTCCCGCCAGCGCAGTGCGCGCGACCTGCGCGCCAGCCGACCGCAGATGACCGCACAATCCGCGCCCCAGCTGCAGGATGCGCTCCGCCAGGCACTTGGCGAGTTGCAACCACATGTGCAGCAGCAAAGCGCCGGTCAGATCAAGGTGCTGGGCGCGATCAGCGAGATCGAGCGCAAGATCGAGGCAATCAAGGCAGGCGCAGCTGACGGCCGGCAGATGGACCTTCAGCCACTTCTTGATGCGATCAAGCGTCCCGAGACCGATCCGCGCGTGCTGTCGGCACTCGCGACACTCGAACGCAAGCTTGACGCCATCGAGCGTGCGCCGACTGATCTTGCCCCGCTGCTGGATCGCGTGCGGGCACCGGAGCCCGATCCCCGTGTCCTGAACGCGCTCCAGGCACTGGAGCGCAAGGTCGAAGCAATCGAGCGTAGCCCGGCGGACATCTCCGGTCTTCTCGAGATGGTTCAGCGCCGAGAGCCGGATCCGCAGATCATTCAGGCTCTGAAAGCCATCGAGCGCAAGGTCGAGCAGATCGAACAGGACCCGCGCGAACTCTCGCAGCGGCTCGACCATCTGCAATCGATGGTCACCGACCGCTCCTCACAGCCGGCCATGCCAGCGCATCTTGAAACCATGCTGAGCGATATGGCCCGCCGCATCGATCAGATGCCGGCGCGGGGCGAGGCGGATGACGCCTCGATCAACCGGCTTCAGGCTGAGGTCCGCACACTCGCCAACCGCATGGAAAGCGCGGCGACTGGCCCCGGCGCTGCCGCGGCCGGCGATGTCGCCGCCATCGAGCGCGGCCTGCAGGATCTGTTCCTGCAGATGGAACGCATGAAGCGCGAGATGACCGATGCGACCGAACGCGCCGCACGCCAGGTTGCCGAGGCGACCGCACAAGGCTTCGTCGAGCGCCAGCTGAACCTTCAACAGCAGTCCACGGCATCCATCGCAGAAGACGAGACGGTCCAGCGTGCGCTGACTGATCTGCATGTCGCACAGCAGGAGTCGGAGCGCCGCACCACGCAGACGCTCGAAGCGGTCCATTCGACATTGCACCGGGTCATCGACCGCTTGGTCGATATGGAACGCGACATGCAGAAAGCGGCCATCGCGCCTGCTGTCGTACCGGCGTCTCCGCGTCAGAGTGACGGCTATCAATCGGCAGGCCTTCAGCCTGCCATGTTCCAGTCTTCGCCGCAGGAGACTCCGCGGCCTCTGGAGCCGGTTGTCCATCAGGATCGCGTCAATGGGATGCGCGATCAGGCTTCGCCGCTTGCCATGCGCGCCGCCGCGCCCGAGCCGGCGATGGCTCAGCCGGCCTACGAGCCGCCGGTGTTCGAGGAATCCCTTGCCGCTGTAACACCTGCGCAGCCAGTGAACACCGGCCAGTCGGCTGCGGCCCTGCGTGCAGAGCGCCTCGGCGTGACCATGCCGGCGGAAGCACAGCCAGTCGCGAAAACGGAATCGAAGAGCGCGATCCTGGGTGCCATTGCCGCAGCGAAGAATGCTGTCGGAAATCTCAAGCGCGGCAAGGAAAAAGCCAGGGCGCAGGAGCAGCTTGCGCCGCCGGTTGAAGACGTCCCAACGAACACGCATCCTGCGGTTGGTGCCGCAGCCCGCGCCCGGGCGGCCGCCAGTTTCGACATGCCGCTGGAGCCCGGATCGGGCAGGCCCAGCCAAGGCCGCTCCCCGGCTCAAACCATCGAGGACAAGACCGACCCGAAAGCCCAGTTCATCGCCGCCGCCCGCCGCGCAGCACAGGCTGCTGCCGAGCAGTCTGCAGCGGCGCTTTCCGGGAAGCCGAACGCTGCTACAGAAGCGAACGCTGGCGGCGAACCATCAGCCGCCAAGGCCGGTTTCGGTCGAAAGCATGCCATACTTCTCGGTCTGGCCGCGCTGCTGGTTGCTGCCGGCGCGACCTGGGTGTTCCTGTCCATGAAGGACAACCCGCTGAGCGTCGCAAGGCTGTCGCCACCGGCGGTCGAGGCACGGGTCGACTCAAGGCCAGCCCCGCACGAGCCGGCCGAAACGAACACCGTCACCCCGAGGCAGATCCTGCCGTCGCCGACAGCCGGTTCCGCCGCGACGCCACTGCCGCCAGCACTTTCGCCGCCAACGCCGAATGCCGGCATGGCGGACTCAACCCGGCTTGATCCAAATGGTCTTGGCGCAGGTAACCGCCAGCCGCAGGCCGGTGGTTTCCAGCAGGAAAACCGGCAGGCTGCGCTTGCGACGCCTGCCGTAACGCCGGAGCCCGTGGCACGTGCGCTTTCGCCGGCAGACGAACTCCTGCTCAAGTTCGAGGGGCTTCGCGGCGCGGAGCAGCTTCGCGCTGCCGCCCGCGCCGGCGATCCGGCTGCTTTCCACGAGATCGGTGCGCGTTATGCGGATGGTCGCGGCGCTACCCGCGACGCAAAGACAGCAGCACTGTGGTTCGACAAGGCCGCAAACCTCGGCCTCGCGCCCGCTCGTTACCGTCTGGGCGCGCTTTACCGCGAAGGTCGGGGCGTGGAGCGCGACGCCAAGCTGGCGCTCGGACACTTTCGTATCGCGGCCGAAGCCGGCCACGCGCGCGCCATGCACAACACCGGCGTGCTGCTGGCGGAGGGCGTTAACGGCGGCGCGGATTACGCGGGCGCTTCGGAATGGTTCAAGAAGTCGGCGGAGCTGGGCATCAAGGATAGCCAGTTCAACCTCGCGATCCTCTATGCGCGCGGCCTTGGCGTTCCCCAGGACCTGATGGCCTCTTATGCATGGTTTGCCGCCGCCGCCGGACATGGCGACGAGGATGCGGCCAAAAAGCGTGACGAAGTCGGAAGCCGTCTTTCGGCAGATCGCCTTGTCCAGGCAAAAGCAGCCGCCCAGGCCTGGCGGCCAAAGGTCCCGGAGCCAATCGCCAACGAAGTCGCAGGCCCGGCCGGCGGCTGGGACGGCGAGGCCAAGCAGGTGCCTCCCGCGGCGCGTGCCGCGAAGCCCGGCCGCGTCTGACGGCAAAACCGGGACAGGAAAGGGTTGCCGCCGCGCGGCGATCCTGTTTCAACGGCAAGGGTACGGCGGAAGAGCGACTCGCCCGCCCTCCCCTCCCGGAGACCAGCATTGCTGATCTACCTCCCCATCGCCGAAATGCCGGTGTCGGTTTTCCTTGTTCTCGGGATGTCGGCCGCCGTGGGATTTATATCCGGCCTTTTTGGCGTCGGGGGCGGGTTTCTCATGACGCCGCTGCTTGTATTCCTTGGTATTCCAGCCCCGGTCGCCGTCGCGTCCGGTGCGGCGCAGATCGCGGCCTCCTCGACAACAGGTGTGCTGAATCACTGGCGCAAGAAGACCCTCGACGCAAAGCTTGGCAGTGTTCTCGTCGCAGGCGGGCTGATCGGCACGATCCTTGGCGTCTGGTTCTTCAACGCCATGCGGCGCGCAGGTTATTTCGAAGTCGTGCTGGTCATCTCTTACGTGTTGCTGCTCGGTGCGGTGGGCGGTCTCATGCTGTTTGAGAGTCTCAAGGCCATACTGGCGCCCAAGCAGGTCCGCACACCACGCCCCGCCCGTGCAGATGGGCGCTGGTGGTTCGAGGCGTTGCCGCTGGTCATCAGGTTCGAACGGTCACAGGTCGCCATCAGTGCCATTCCGCTTGTGGGGCTCGGCATCTTTATCGGCTTTGCTGGCGCGCTGCTCGGTATCGGGGGCGGATTCATTGTGGTGCCGGCTTTGATCTATCTCTTCCGCATACCGACCGCAGTGGTGGTCGGGACATCGCTGTTCCAGATCCTTTTCACCATGGCGGTGGCGACGCTGCTGCATGCTGTGACCAACCAGTCCGTCGATATCGCACTTGCCATGATCCTGATCGTTGGCAGCGTGATCGGCGCGCAGTTTGGTGCGCGGGCTGGCCAGAACCTGCGCGGTGAGCACTTCCGCCTGTTTCTCGCCATCCTGGTTTTCGGGGTGGCGGTGCGTTTTGCTATCGACATTATCGTGCGGCCAACCGAACTCTATTCCATCTCCAGGCCGGAGCAGCTCCCATGACGGTGCTGCGTTTTCTGGCTGCAATGCTGGCAGTCATCCTGCCCGGCACCACGCCGGCGTCAGCGGAACGGCTCATCACCTCGATATCGTCGAGCCGGGTGCTGATCTCGTCGAGCTATGCAGGCACCGAACTGGTCCTTTTTGGCGCGATCGAGCGGGATGGAGCCAGCGTCTCACGCGCCGGCCCTTACGATCTGGTGGTGACGGTTCGCGGTCCCGCTTCCCCCATGGCTGTGCGTGAAAAAAGCCGTTTCGGCTTCATCTGGGTCAACGCAGATCAGCAGAAATACATCAATGTGCCGGGCTATCTGGCGCTTCTCTCGTCGCGGCCGCTGACGGAAGTATCCAGCCCGGAGTTGCGGCAGCGCTTCCAGTTGGGACTCGTCGAGTCCGTGGAGGCACGCGGCGGCAATCTGACCATTCCGCCCGAGCGACGCAACGCCTTTCACGCAGCGCTGATCCGCCTGAAAAAAGCAGATGGGCTCTTTCAGGAAGAGGAGCGTGGTGTGGTCTTCCTTGCTCCCAACCTCTTCCGCGTCATCATTGATGTTCCCGCCACCGCGCCGCTCGGCAACTATGAGGCCACAGTCACGCTTTTCGCCGACGGTGCGCCGCTGGCAACGGAGAAGAGCGATTTCGAGGTCGTGAAGACCGGCTTCGAGGCTCGCATGGCGGCGCTGGCGCATGGCTGGCCGCTGCTTTACGGCTTCGCGACGGTTCTTCTTGCCATCGGCTTCGGCTGGGTCGGCAACTACGCTTTCCGGCGGGACTGACGGAGGCCCCATGACGACAACAGATGCAGCAGGCGAAGCGGAAGCTCCTGCGATCGATCTCGGCCCGATTGTGTCCTCGGGGCACCTCGCCTCCGGCCGGCTTCCTGCGCTGTCGGAGTTCGAGTTTGGCATGACCATGCTGAACCACGCCTTCCACCGCTGGATGGTGCGCTGCATGGCAGCGGCCGGCGTTCCCGATCTCTCGCCATTCGACGTGCTGGTGCTGCACAACGTCAACCATCGCGGTAAAGCGAAGCGCCTTGCCGACATCTGCCTCGTCCTCAATGTCGAGGACACCCATGTCGTGAACTACGCGCTGAAGAAGCTGGAGAAACTGAACCTCGTGAAGGCGAGCCGCGCCGGCAAGGAAAAGCTGGTGCAGGCGACAGCCGCCGGGGAAGCCGCCTGCGCACGCTATCGCGAAGTGCGCGAGGCGCTGCTGGTCCCGTCGGTGCTCGGCGCGGGCATGGACCCGAAGAAACTCTCGGCTTTTGCCGCAGAACTGCGTTCACTCTCCGGGCACTACGACCAGGCGGCCCGGGCGGCGGCGAGCCTGTAGCTGTCAGCGCAAAGCAGCGAGCGAAATTGCGAGCTCAGGCGCATTGAGAGGCGTGAGCAGGGCTTCCGCCGCATGGGTCGAGATGTCGCCGTAGCCTTCCGGGCCGGGATTGCGGAACACCGTCGTCTTGCGCCGGCGTGCATCCACCACCCAGAGTTCGCAAACGCCGAAATGCGCGTAGATCAGCGGCTTGCGCTTGAGATCCCAGGACAGGCTTGTGTCCGCGAGCTCGATTGCGAGCAGGATGTTGTTGCCCGAGATCGAAGCCAGCGGAACTTCAACCGGATAGACCAGTACGTCGGGCTCGATGAAGGTATCTTCCGACAGCCGGAATGTGGTTTCCGGAATGATCTTCAGTCGCTTGGTCCGGCGGGTGTAGAGCCACTCCAGCAACTCCTGCTTCAAATTCTCGTGCCAGTTTCCCTTTGGCGACATGGGGATGATCTCTCCCGCGATCAGCTCGAACCGCTCATCCTCGAGAAAAACGCCGCGCTCGGTCATCTCCTCGATCTCGGCCACGGTGAAGCGCCGGCGGGGCAGGCCCGCCGTCACCTTGGCAGAGAGCGTGTAGGGCATCTGGTTCATGGGAAAAGCATAGCACACCGGACACGCCGGCGCGAGATCACACGCTAACCCGCATCACCCGTAAAGCTGCTTGGGCAGCCAGAGCGCGATGCCGGGGAAGATGTAGATCAGCACCATGGCGAGCACCACGATGTAGAGGAATGGCGTCACGCCTGCAAAGATGTCGTTGATCGTCACGTGCTTGGGAGCCACACCCTTAAGATAGAAGGGTGCCATGGCCACCGGCGGCGACAGGAACGACGTCTGGATGTTGAGCGCGATGAGAATACCGAAGAACAGTGGATCGACACCAAACTGCTGAAGCAGCGGCAGGAAGATGGGCACGAAGATCACGATGATTTCGGTCCATTCCAGCGGCCAGCCGAGCACGAAGATGATCAGCTGCGTCACGATGAGGAACACCGTCTGCGACGGGTTGAGCCAGGTCATGAAGGCCTTGATCGGCTCGTGACCGCCCAGATACGCGAAGATCGACGAGAAGATGAACGAACCGACGAAGAGCCAGCAGACCATCGCCGAGGTGCGCGCTGTGAGATAGACGCTCTCCTTGACCTTTGTGAAGGTCAGCGTGCGGTAGGCTGCCGCCATGAGCAGGGAGCCGAGCGAACCGACGGCCGCCGCTTCGGTCGGTGTCGCGATGCCAAAGAAAATGGCACCCAGTACCGAGAGGATGAGAAGTGCCAATGGGAAAAAGCTCGTGAGCAGCGCCTTGATCACCGTGCTGGTGGGAACGTTGTACTCTTCGGCCGAAAGCTTCGGCGCGAGAGACGGGTTCCGCATGCAGACGATGATGACGTAGATCATGTACAGCCCGGCGAGCATGAGGCCGGGGAAGAACGCGCCCGCATAGAGCTTTGGCACCGAGACGCCGGCCGTCGCGCCATAGAGGATGAGCATGACGGAGGGCGGTATGAGAATACCGAGACAACCACCCGCGCAGACCACACCAGCCGAAAGCCGGATGTCATAGCCGGCGCGCAGCATCGCCGGAAAGGCGAGCAGACCCATCAATGTCACCACCGCGCCGACGATGCCCGTGGCAGTGGCAAAGATGGCGCAGGTGGCGAGCGTGGCGACAGCCAATGCGCCCGGTACACCGCGCATGGCAAGCTGGAGCGAATAGAACAGCCGGTCGAGGATGTTTGCCCGCTCGATGATGTAGCCCATGAAGACGAAGAGCGGGATCGAGACCAGCACGTCATTGGCCATGACCGAGTAGGATCGCTGCACGACGAGCGCGAAGACCGTGTCGCCCATGGCGAGGTAGCCGAAGCCTACGCCCAGCGCCATCAGCGTGAAGGCGATGGGAAACCCCAGCATGATGAAGGCAACGAACAGGGCGAGCATCAGCACGCCGAGTTCGGGATTTCCCATTCCGAACATGACTTGTCTCAACCCTTGTTCTGAGCGGCTTCCGCCTGCTCGAGGATAAGCTTCTCGGTTTCTTCCACGTCACTCAGCCGCTGCGGCCACTCGCCGGTCTGAAGCGCCATGACGCAGCGGATCACTTCGGCGATACCCTGCATCACCATGAGGCCACCCACGAGCGGGATCAGCGTCTTGAAATAGTACAGCGGGATCGGCACCGGCGAATTGGAAGAATTCTCGGAGAACGTCCAGGACATGGCGGCAAATCCGTAACCGGCGTAGCAGAGAGCCAGGATGCCAGGGAAGAAGAAGAGGAAGTAGAGCACCAGATCGAGCCCCGCCTGCCGCTTCACGGACCACGAGCGATAGAGGAAGTCGCCGCGCACATGGCCATTGCGGGACAGCGCATAGGGCCCGGCCAGCATGAAAAGAGTCCCGTAAAGGATATAGCTCGCGTCGAACGCCCAGGCTGTGGGCGCGCGGAAAAGGTAGCGCATGGTCACTTCATAGGACATTGCGAAGGTGAGGATCAGGATCGACCAGCTGCCAGCCTTGCCCACGAAGGTCGAGACCGCGTCGACGCCCTGCAGGAAAAGATCAAGCGTCAACCGCCCACGGTTCATCACAGTCAAAGCCACCATGTAGATGACGATGGCGAGGAAGACGCTGCCGAGCACGGCGTTCAGCGCGGGCGAACTGATCATCGGCATGAAGGTTTTCCGTCCGGTCCTGCGTTCCGCGTGGACCGTTTCAAGCGAAGAAACTCGATCAAGAGAAACCCCGGACACCCTGCGGCATCCGGGGCTGGAATGGGCTCAAGCCTTGAAGAAGTAGTCGTAGGCCTTGCGGAACGGAGGCGTGTTGGCAGCCTCGTAGGCACCGGTGCGCTTGACCCAGGCGAACTGGCTGTCGACAACCTTCTTGAAGAAGGGGTTCTCGCCGCCGAGCTTGTCGTTGACCTTCTTCCAGGCATCGAGCTGCGCGTTGAGGATGGCATCCGGCGTCGTGATGACGTTCACACCCTTGGCCTTCAGCGCTTCAAGATCCTTCGAGTAGCGGTCGGTTGCCTTCCAGAGCATGTCCGACGAGGCCGACTCGGCCGCGTACTTGACGATGGCCTTGAGTTCAGCCGGCAGCGCATCGAACTTCGTCTTGTTGAAGAGCAGCTCGAACGACTCAGCCGACTGGTGCCAGCTCTGCAGCATGTAAACCTTAGAAACGTCCTGGAAGCCAAGCAGGCTGTCCGACGACGGGTTGTTGAACTCCGCACCGTCGATGACGCCACGCTCCAGCGCCGGCACAATATCGCCACCTGGAAGGATCGTCACGGCCGCGCCCATTTCGCGCTTCAGGTCAGCGGCAAGACCAACCGTGCGGTACTTCAGGCCCTTGAAATCGTCGGCGGTCTTCAGCTCCTTCTTGAACCAGCCGAGCGGCTGGCAAGGCATCGGGCCGGTGAGGAAGCCGACGAGGTTCAGGCGCAGCGAGGCCACCAGCTCGTTGTAGAGCGCGTAGCCGCCGCCGTAGTTCATCCAGGCGAGGAAGTTGTTGGCGTCCCAGCCGAAGGCCGGCGGCGTGCCGAACAGCGAGAAGGCCTTGTTCTTGCCGTACCAGTAGGCCGAAACGCCGTGGCCGCCATCGAGGATGCCGGCATTGACTGCATCCTGCATCTGGAAGGCGGGGACAACGGCGCCAGCAGCCAGCACGTCGAGCTTGAGCCGGCCGCCGGCCATCTCGTTGACGCGTGTGGCGAAATCCTGTGCATACTCGTGGAAGATGTCCTTGGTCGGCCATGTGGACTGGAACTTCCAGGTCACGGTCTGGGCACGGCTCACATTGGGGGC
>JBOFUS010000406.1:0-8370 GCA_051652685.1 Beijerinckiaceae bacterium | reverse complement strand
CGTGGAAATGTATGCCAGCCCCATCCGCCGGCCTTCGAAGCAGACGGCGTCGCTGACGGGTCTCGGCCTCAAGAAAATCGGCGACCGCCGCACCCTCAGGGATACACCTGAGGCTCGCGGAATGGTTGCCACGGTCGCGCACATGGTGCGCGTCGTTGAAGCCAACTGAGGTGATGCCATGAAACTCACCGAAATTCGCGATAACGTCGGCGCCACCAAGAAGCGCATGCGCGTTGGCCGGGGCATTGGCTCCGGCAAGGGCAAGACCGCTGGACGCGGCGTTAAGGGTCAGAAGGCCCGCACAGGCGTGTCCATCAAGGGCTTCGAGGGCGGCCAGATGCCTCTGCATCGCCGCCTGCCGAAGCGTGGCTTCAACAACATCCACGCGCTTGATCTGAACGAGGTCAACCTCGGCCGCATCCAGGAAGCGCTGGAGGCCGGCCGCCTGAAGGCCGGCGAGGCCGTAACGGAAGAAGCGCTGGTTGCCGCCGGTATCCTCGCCCGCGTCCGCGATGGCGTGAAGGTGCTGGGCGTCGGCGAGATCAAGTCGGGCCTCGCCTTCGAGGTCTGGGCGGCATCGGCTTCGGCTGTCGCGTCCATCGAGAAGGCTGGCGGCTCGATCAAGTTGCTGCGTCCGGCTGCCGAAGCGGCGACGGCCTGATAATTCCCTTGTGGCGGCTGGTTATCCGGCCGCCGCGATGTTATCTCCCGGGGGAAGCCCCGGCGGCGACGCCCGGGCCTTGACCCGGGCGTCGGTCCGTTTACGGGCTTGCCAGAACGCGCCAGTGAAAGGCGCACCAGACAACAGGGGTCGCAGCCCGACAACGGCGGCGGAACATACATGGCATCGGCGGCTGAGCAGCTGGCGGCGAACCTGAATTTCGGGGCGCTGGCCAAGGCGGACGAACTCAAGAAGCGCATCTGGTTTACGCTTGCCGCGCTGCTTGTTTACCGCCTCGGTACCTATATCCCGTTGCCGGGCATTGACCCGGAGGCGCTCAGGCAGTCCTTCGCCAACGCACAGCAGGGCATTCTGGGCCTTTTCAACATGTTCTCCGGCGGTGCCGTGAGCCGCATGGCGATTTTCGCCCTCAACATCATGCCGTATATCTCGGCCTCCATCATCATCCAGTTGATGACGACGGTGTCGCCAGCGCTGGAGGCCCTCAAGAAAGAAGGCGAGAGCGGCCGGCGTCAGCTGAACCAGTACACCCGCTACCTCACGGTGGTCCTGGCCGTCTTCCAGGCCTGGGGCATTGCTGTCGGCCTTCAGGGCTCAGGCGGTATCGTGCGCGATCCCGGCATGTTCTTCACCATCTCGACCGTGGTGACGCTGACGGGCGGAACGTTGTTCCTGATGTGGATCGGCGAGCAGATCACCAGCCGGGGCATCGGCAATGGCACCTCGCTCATCATCTTCGCTGGCATCGTGGCGGAACTTCCGTCCGCAATCTTCGGCACGCTGGAACTTGGCCGCCAGGGCGCGATCTCGACGGTCGTGATCCTGTTCGTCATTGTGATGGTGATCGGCGTCATTGCCTTCATCGTCTATTGCGAGCGGGCGCAGCGACGACTCCTGATAAACTATCCGCGACGACAGGTGGGCAACAAGGTCTACGAGGGCCAGACGTCCTTCCTGCCGTTGAAGCTCAATACGGCAGGCGTCATTCCGCCCATCTTCGCGTCGTCGTTGCTGCTGTTGCCGACGACAGCCGCGAGCTTTGCCCAGCAGGGTGGGCCGGAGTGGCTCCAGACCATGAACGTCTACCTCGGCCACGGTCGTCCGGCTTTCATGGTGCTCTACGCGGCGCTCATCATCTTCTTCGCGTTTTTCTACACGGCGATCGTCTTCAACCCGACGGAAACGGCCGACAACCTGAAAAAGCAGGGCGGCTTCATCCCCGGCATCCGGCCGGGAGAGCGTACGGCAACCCATATCGACTATGTGCTAACGCGTATTACCGCCGTAGGTGCGGCTTATCTGACTTTTGTCTGCTTGCTCCCGGAATTCCTCATCGGCTACGCTGCCTTGCCGTTTTACTTCGGCGGCACGTCGATCCTGATCGTCGTGTCGGTGACCATGGACACTGTGGCGCAGGTGCAGGGATACTTGCTCGCGCACCAGTATGAGGGACTCATCAAGAAGTCCAAGCTGCGCGGGAGCAAACGCTGATGAGATTGATCCTGCTGGGTCCGCCGGGGGCGGGCAAGGGCACGCAGGCACAGAGACTGGTGACCAAGCATGGCATTCCGCAGCTGTCGACCGGAGACATGCTGCGCGCCGCTGTGGCCGCCGGCACACCCATCGGCCTGAAGGCGAAGGGCGTGATGGAAGCCGGGCAGCTCGTGTCAGACGAGATCGTCGTGGGCATCATCGCTGACCGGATTGCCGAAGCCGATGCGGCCAAAGGCTTTATTCTCGATGGTTTCCCCCGCACGGTGGCGCAGGCGGAAGCCCTGGGCGACATGCTCGCCGGCAAGGGAATGAAGCTCGATGCGGTCATCGACCTGCTGGTTGACGAGACCAAGCTTGTGGATCGCATCGTGAAGCGGGCTGACGAGGCGAAGGCTGCTGGCCAGCCGGTCCGCAAGGACGATGATCCGGAAGTCTTCAAGACGCGCCTTGCCGCCTATCACCGCGACACGGCGGCCGTCCGCCCCTACTATGCGGCGAAGGGCATGGTGCAGTCGGTGGACGGCATGCAGAGCATCGACCATGTGACGAAGGCCATCGACAGGGTGTTGATGGAGAAGACCGTCCAGGGATAGAAGCGGCGCATGGTTGATCCTGCGCCACTGTTGCTGGATATTTCTGCGGCCTATGATCGATGGTCGACGTCCTATGACGCCTATGACAATCCCATGGTCTTCATGGCGCGCGCCGCGTTGGCGGCTGCCATTCCGGATGCGGCCGGACAGAGCATCGTCGAGTTTGGCTGCGGCACGGGGCGCAATCTGGCCGAACTCAGGGCGCGCGGCGCACGGCGGCTGACCGGGCTGGATTTTTCCGAAGGAATGCTCGCGAAAGCGCACGCAGCCGGTGCGGCTGACGTTCTTCTCCTTCACGACATGTCTTCAGAGAGTGTGGTTGACGCCGCAAGCTGCGATCATGCCCTTTTCTCGCTCTCGCTGGAGCATGTCAGCGACCTTGCAGCGCCACTGCGCGAGGCCTCGCGCGTTGTGCGCGGGGAAGGGCAGGTCACGATCATCGAAATCCACCCGTTCATGTCGTTGGGGGGAGCGAAGGCGCATTTCCGCGATGGAACGCAGGAAATCCAGATGCCGACTTTTCCTCACCAGTTTGCGGATTATCTGCGCGCGTTTCGCTTGACGGGCCTCACCTTGCTGGAGTGCCGCGAATGGCGCCCGATGGATACTCCGGGCGAATTGCCACCCAAAGTCCTGAAGCGGGGGGCTGATATGCCAATGGTGGTGACGTTCCGACTGGCACGCGCCAAGCAAACGTGAGTTTCACCTCTTGACGAGGCGTCTATCCTCCGCTAACGCGACCGCTTCATCCTGATTGCAAGCATGTTGGACATCACCCTGTTTGGTGATCCTTTCATTCTGTTGTCGCTGCGCATGGGCCGGGCTCCACCGGCGCGCGGTCTGGGACCAGACGCTGCGGCTCGCGCCACAGCCCACATGGAGCGAGAGAGACCGTCATGGCCCGTATAGCCGGCGTGAACATTCCGACGAACAAGCGCGTCGTCATTTCCCTTCGTTACATCCACGGCATCGGCCCGGTGAACGCCATCGAGATCTGCGACAAGGTCGGCATCGACCATGCCCGCCGCGTCAACCAGTTGACCGACGGCGAGATCCTCGCGATCCGCGAGACCATCGACCGCGACTACATGGTGGAAGGCGATCTGCGCCGCGAGACGTCGATGAACGTCAAGCGCCTCATGGATCTCGGCTGCTATCGCGGCCTGCGCCATCGTCGTGGCCTGCCGGTGCGCGGTCAGCGCACGCATACCAACGCCCGCACCCGCAAGGGCAAGCCGAAGGCGATTGCCGGCAAGAAGAAGTAATCCGGCGAGATCGCATTACGATCGGGCCAATCCCGATCTTCGTGTTCCGACTGCAGCACCAGATTCCCGGCCCATTGCTTTGTTGCGGCCGGGGATGACAATCAAAGAACAATCCCGAGCGCCTGGAATGACGGGCGCGCTTGAAGGAGCAAGACCATGGCCAAGGAAGCCCAACGCATCAAACGGCGCGAGCGGAAGAACATCTCTTCCGGTGTTGCGCATGTGAATGCCTCGTTCAACAACACGATGATCACCATCACCGACGCGCAGGGCAACACGATCTCGTGGTCGTCCTCCGGCACGATGGGCTTCAAGGGCTCGCGCAAGTCGACGCCATATGCCGCACAGGTTGCGGCCGAGGATGCGGCCAAGAAGGCATCGGAACATGGCATGCGCACCATCGAGGTCGAGGTCTGCGGCCCGGGTTCGGGCCGCGAGTCCGCACTGCGCGCTCTTCAGGCATCCGGCTTCGTGGTCACATCGATCCGCGACGTGACGCCGATTGCCCACAACGGTTGCCGCCCACGCAAGCGCCGGCGCGTCTGAGCCGCAAATCTTCATACTGAAGGTCTTTTTACCCTCTGATACCCCGCAATGGCTTCGGCGCGCGCCAGTTTCCGGCGTCCGCCACATCCCATCAGGACGATGACCGTGATCCAGAAAAACTGGCAGGAACTGATCAAGCCCCAGAAGCTCAACGTGCTCAAGGGCGACTTCCCGGACCGCATGGCGACAGTTGTGGCGGAACCGCTGGAGCGTGGCTTCGGCCTTACGCTCGGCAATGCTCTGCGCCGTGTGCTGCTTTCGTCGCTGCAGGGCGCAGCTGTCACCGCGCTGCAGATCGATGGCGTGCTCCATGAGTTCTCATCGATTCCCGGCGTCCGCGAGGATGTGACGGACCTTGTTCTCAACATCAAGGATGTCGCGATCAAGATGCAGGGCGATGGACCGAAGCGCATGACCGTGCGCAAGTCTGGCCCAGGCCCCGTCCGCGCAGGCGACATCGCGGTCACCGGCGATGTGCAGATTCTCAACCCCGACCTCGTGATCTGCACGCTGGATGATGGCGCGGATATCCGCATGGAACTGACCATCAACACTGGCAAGGGCTACGTCGCCTCCGACAAGAACCGTTCGGAAGACTCGCCCATCGGCCTCATCCCGGTCGACAGTCTCTACTCGCCTGTCAAGAAGGTCTCGTACCGGGTCGAGAACACCCGCTCGGGCCAGATCCTCGACTATGACAAGCTGACGATGCAGATCGAGACGGACGGATCGATCACGCCGGATGATGCGCTCGCCTACGCGGCGCGTATCCTGCAGGACCAGCTCGAGATCTTCCTGAACTTCGAGGAGCCGCGCAAGTCCGAGACCGCGCCGTCGATCCCCGAGCTCGCCTTCAACCCGGCGCTGCTCAAGAAGGTGGACGAGCTCGAACTGTCGGTGCGTTCGGCAAACTGCCTGAAGAACGACAACATCGTCTACATCGGCGACCTGATCCAGAAGACGGAAGCCGAAATGCTGCGGACTCCGAACTTCGGCCGCAAGTCGCTGAACGAAATCAAGGAAGTGCTTGCCCAGATGGGGCTTCACCTCGGCATGGATGTGCCGGGCTGGCCGCCCGAGAACATCGAGGACCTGGCGAAGCGCTTCGAGGAACACTACTGAGCCCTTCGGGCCCGGTTTGATCGCGGCGGCGGGGGCACTCGTGTTTCCCCGCAAGCCGCACCATGTCGCCCGTACCTTGGCACGGCGGGCGTCGAACTGAAGGAGAGCCACTATGCGTCACGGAAACAAGGGCCGGCGGTTCAACCGCACGGTCGCACATCGCAAGGCGATGTTCAGCAATCTTGCGCAGGCCCTGCTCACGCATGAGCAGATCACCACCACGCTGCCCAAGGCGAAGGACCTGCGTCCTGTCGTCGAAAAGCTGGTGACGCTCGGCAAGCGGGGCGACCTGCATGCGCGCCGCCTGGCCATCGCTCAGGTGCGCGACGTCGAGATCGTCAGAAAGCTCTTCGATGTGCTGGGACCGCGTTACAAAGAGCGTAACGGTGGCTATCTTCGCATCATGAAGGCAGGCTTCCGCCACGGCGACAATGCTCCGATCGCCGTGATCGAGTTCGTTGACCGCGATGTGGACGCCAAGGGCAAGGCTGATCTCGCCCGCGTGTCCGCCGAGCGTGCCGATCAGCCTGCGATGGAAGCAGCCTGATTCTACCAAGGCTGCGAACTGCGAGAGTCACGGAGGCGGCCCTTGAGGCCGCCTTTTGGTTTTGTGGCGGCCCTGATTACTTCGTCAACCGCGCGCTGCTTTCCAGCGTGACCGTTTCCTGGTCGCTCACGGCCTCGAGTGCCGTGAAGTCCTTTGCGAAGCGCAGGAAAGCGTCCGCCTCAACCGGCTGTCGTGCCTTCATGCGGTGCTTGGCCTGCAAAGGATGCGGCGCGTTGTCGCTGAGGAAGGCACCCATCGACCAGTCGGAAAAGGCATAGGCGCTGATTGGTGTGCGGCTGAGGCATTCGACATGCGCATGGCGCGGGTCGTTGGCGATCACGGCGAAAAGGTCATCAACGCGCTTGGCGTCGCCTTCGAGTATCTGGTGAAAGCGCGCCCGGTCAAACATCAGGAAACCAAAGACGCCAAGCTTCGCATTGTTGCGCCGCGCGGTGGCCACGATATCATGGAAGTGGATCAGCAGCCGGGTACCCGCCACATTCATGGCGTTTTCGCTGCGATAGATGAGTCTGATCTGGGACATGGGAACTCTCCGCGGCGGTGCCTTCCGGTCTCGCCGATTGGCCTGTTCCCCCTCGCCACTACATCTGCTCTTTCGGCTGCGAAACAATCCGTTCGAACACGTATGCGGCCCTGAGCTTGTCCCAGAAGCAGGTAGAATCCTGCAAGCAGGTCGAACCTTGCAACGAGGTGAAATCTCGTTGATGAACGCTCCGGTTGCCGGAGCCGTCATGAAAGTCCTGATTGTCTACTGCCATCCGCTGCCGGAAAGCTTTGCGGGCGCTATCCTCAGGCGGACGATGGCGGGACTGGCATCCGCCGGCCACCAGACCAGGGTGATCGATCTCTATGCGGAGGGCTTCACCCCGACGCTGTCGTCTCAGGAGCGTATCGACTATCACACGCCCGGCCTGAACGAATCGCATGTCGCCGATCATCTGGCGGCGCTGCGCTGGTGCGAGGGGTTGGTCTTCATCTATCCAACCTGGTGGTATGGCCCGCCCGCGATGCTGAAGGGCTGGCTCGACCGGGTCTGGGTGCCGCACGCCACCTTCGAGATGCCAACCCCCGGCAAGCCCATCGGACGGGTACTGACGAACATCCGTTTCATCGCTGCGGTCTCGACGCTTGGCTCTCCATGGTGGTGGTGGAAGTTCGCCATGGGCGAACCTGGCCGGCGCATCCTGCTCAGGGGTCTCAGGGTCCTCTGCCATGTGCGTTGCCGCACGCTCTGGCTGGCACTGCACGAGATGGATTCGGCCGGCGATGACAAGCGCAAGGCGTTCCTCGCCAAGGTCGAGGCGCGCTTCGCCGCACTCAGTTGAGCTGGTCGGGCAGGGGAGGCAGGGGCAGCACGCCAATGCCGTCCTCCTGCAACGCCTTTGCTTCTTCCCGTGTGGCCTGGCCGCGAATGGAGCGTTCTTCTGCATCCCCGTCATGAATAGCGCGGGCTTCCTCGGCAAAGCGGGTGCCCACATCCTCGCTGTTGGCGCGGACATGCGCGTGCAACTCGCGGATCATCGCGCGAAGCTTTGCGTCCGGCTCCGAAGGGAGCGTCATGGTGCCCGGCGCTTCCTCGCGGGTCATTGTGCTGCGCAGGGCTGGAGCCATGATCTGCTTGCCGACTTTCACTGTGCCGCAGAACGGGCATTCAACAAAACCACGCCGGAGCTGCTCGTCGTAAGAAGCGGCCGAATTGAACCAGCTTTCGAATTCGTGGCCGCTGTCGCAGCGAAGCGCGTATTTGATCATCGATGCGTCGTCAGGCTGCCAGCAGCCGGTCGAGCTCGCCCGCGCCATCCAGCGCATAGAGATCATCGCAACCGCCGACGTGGCGCTCGCCGATCCAGATCTGCGGAACTGTGCTCCGGCCGGCTTTTTTAGCCATGGCGTCCTGATCAGCGGAAGAACGGACCGGAATCTCGGTGAAGGCGATACTCTTTTTCTTCAACAGTTGCTTGGCGGCGTCGCAATAGGGGCACCAGGCCTTGGTGTAGATGGTGACGGCGGGCATTTGATCGGCAATCTCCGTTGTAGCGCAAACATAGGTTGTCACGCGGCCGTCACAACCCTGCTGAAGCTCACGATGTCGACATTTGC
>JBOFUS010000405.1:0-1988 GCA_051652685.1 Beijerinckiaceae bacterium | reverse complement strand
TCGGGCGCAGCGGCGATCCATCTCGCGGCCGTCACCTCGCGGGCGGATCTCGGCTGGGCGCATATCGACCAGCTGAAGGCCAACGAGGCTTCGGCCGTGCGCGGCAATGGCGCGGTGCTGCGCGCTGTCGCCACCGGCGAGAAGGCCTATGGCGTGATCGTCGATTTTCTCGCTTTCAACGCCAAGCTTCAGGGCTCGCCCGTGCAGTTCGTCTATCCGAAGGAGGGCGTCACGGTGGTGACGGAACCGGTCGCGATGCTCAAGACCGCCGCCAACAAGCCCGCCGCGCGCGCCTTCATCGATTTCCTGATCTCGGAAGAGGGCCAGAAGCTCAGCGTCTCGCAGGGCTATTATCCGACGCGCGCCAACGTCGGTTCGCCGGCATGGCTGACCAGCCCCGTCGATCTCAAGGTGATGCCGGTCGACATGAAGAAGGTCGTCGCCACCACCGAGGCCGACAAGAAGCGCTTCGCCGATCTCTTCGGGAACTGAGTGCGCGGAAGCTTCGCCCAGCCCTCCGGCAGGGCTGACGAGCGCGCGCTGCTCTACGGCGCGGCGACCATCGCCGCGCTGCTCGCCGTGCTGCCGCTTGGCCGGCTGGTGCTCGAGGCCATCGCCCCCGGCGGCGTGCCGTCGCTTGGTGCTTTCCAGCGGGTCTACGACAGCCCGGCTGTGTGGCGGGCGCTCGGCCACAGTCTCGAAACGTCCCTCGGCGCGACGGCGTTGGCGGTCGTTGTGGGGACAACGGCTGCGCTGGCGCTGTCTTTGACCGATGTTCGGCGGCGTGGCTTGCTGACCTTCCTCTTCGTGATGCCGTTGATCATCGCGCCGCAGGTCATGGCGCTGGCCTGGCTCCAGATTTCCGGGCCGGCGAGTCCGCTGCTGAAGGCCATCGGTCTTGCCCCGCCGCTGGGGACGAGGAATCCGCTCTATTCGCGCGAGGGCATCATCCTGCTGCTGGCGGTAGAATATGCGCCGCTGGTGTTTCTCACCGTCAAGGCCGGGTTGCGGGCGCTGCCGCGCGAGCTGGTGGAGGCGGCGCAGGCGGCGGGTGCGGGACCGTTCATGATCCTGCGCACCATCGTGCTGCCGCTGCTCACGCCGGCGCTGGTGGCGGGCGGGGCGCTGGTCTTCGTCTCGGCGCTCGGCAACTTCGGCATCCCGGCGTTTCTGGGCATTCCCGGCGGCTATCTTACGTTGCCCACGCTCATCTACCAGCGCCTGTCGGGGCTCGGCCCCGGTGTGCTGCCGGAGGTGGCGGCGCTCTCCATGCTCATCGGCATGCTCGCCGTGGCAGGGCTGCTGTTGCAGGGGCTGGCGCTGCGCAAGGGCGATTTCCGGGTTACGACGACCTCACTTGCTGCGCGGCCCTTCGCGCTTGGCCGCTGGCGGCGCGCGGTGGAACTCGGGTTGCTGGCCGTCGCGCTGCTGGTGGTCGTGCTGCCGCTGCTGGGGCTGCTGGCAACAGCGCTGATCCCGGCCTACGGCGTGCCGCTGAACTCGGCGACGGCCACCTCGGCCAACTTCGCCTATGTGCTGTTCGAGCATGGCGCGTCGAAGCGCGCGGTGGTGAACAGCCTTGCCCTGTCGGCGGTCGCGGCGGTTGTCGTGGTGGTGCTGGCCATCGTGCTCGGCCATTTCCTTGTCTGGCGGGACCGTCCGTGGCTGCGCTGGCTCAGCCTTGCGGCGGAGTTGCCCTATGCGCTGCCGGGCGTGGTTCTGGCCATCGCCTGCATCCTCATCTTCCTGAAGCCGCTGCCGCTGCTGGGCTTCTCGCTGTACAATACGGTCTGGATACTCCTGATTGCCTATCTAGCGCGGTTTCTGGCGCTGGGCCTGCGCCCCATCGTCAGCGGCTACCAGCAGCTTGACCGGAATCTGGAAGAGGCCGCGCAGGTGGCGGGTGCCGGCATCGTGCGTCGCCTTGTCACGATCAATGCGCCGCTCCTCGCACCCGTGGCGGGAGCCGGCGCGATCCTGGTGTTCCT
>JBOFUS010000404.1:0-1620 GCA_051652685.1 Beijerinckiaceae bacterium | reverse complement strand
AGGCCGAGAAGGCGGCGTCTGACTACTCCTTCCACATGGCGGTGACCTCGTGGTCGAAACAGATCTTCGACGAGATGGAAGCGGTCGTAAACACCTGCGGCATCAATACTTTCAAGCATTTCATGGCCTACAAGGGCGCACTCATGGTGAACGACGATGAGTTGTTCCACTCCTTCTCGCGCTGCGCCCAGCTTGGCGCGATGCCCATGGTCCATGCCGAAAATGGCGACGTTGTCTTCCGCATGCAGGAAGACCTCATGCGCCGGGGCGTGACCGGCCCGGAAGGCCATGCCTTCTCAAGACCGCCCGAGGTCGAGGGCGAGGCCGCCAACCGGGCCATTATGATCGCCGACATGACGGGCGCGCCGCTCTATGTCGTGCACACCTCCTGCCGGGAGGCGCAGGAGGCCATCGCGCGCGCCCGCGCCAGCGGCAAGCGCGTCTATGGCGAACCGCTGATCCAGCACCTCGTGCTGGATGACAGCGAATACCTGAACAAAGATTGGGACCATGCCGCGCGGCGCGTGATGTCTCCGCCCTTCCGCCCGAAGAAGCACCAGGATGCGCTTTGGGCCGGTCTGCAATCGGGCGCGCTTCAGGTGGTCGCGACCGACCATTGCTCGTTCACAACCGAACAGAAGCGCTCCGGCCTGCATGACTTCCGCATCATCCCCAACGGCACAGGCGGCCTTGAAGACCGGATGCCGGTGCTCTGGACAGCCGGCGTCAACACAGGTCGGCTGACAAAGGAGGAGTTCGTCGCCGTCACTTCGGCGAACATCGCACGCATCCTCAACATTTTCCCGCGCAAGGGCTCGGTCAGCATCGGTGCGGATGCAGATATCGTCATCTGGGACCCTGCCGCGACAAAGACGATCTCGGCGAAAAAGCAGGTCAGCCGGATCGACTACAACGTGTTCGAAGGCTTCGAATGCACAGGTTCGCCGCGCATCACCCTGTCAGGCGGTCGTATCGCCTGGAAAGAGGGCGACATGCGCGCCCGGAAGGGCGATGGCCGCTACATCGAGCGTCCGCCCTTTGCGGCTGTCCATGTCGCCAATACGACCTGGAAGGAGTTGTCCTCGCCCAAGCCGGTCGAGCGCAAGCTGGATGTCGTGCCATAGCGGTTGAGCTCAGTGCAGCGGCTTGATTGACGGCCAAGAAATCCGGAAGCTGCGTCCGATTCAATTTGCCATCGCGTTGCCGCAATGCATCATGGCCATGACCGGAAACGGATGTCACAGGCTTGGGCGGGCGCGTTCAGAATAATGTCGATCAAGGCCAGCATTCATCACCTCACCCACTATCAGTATGACCGGCCGGTGACGCTGGGGCCGCAGGTCATCCGGCTGCGACCTGCTCCGCACAGCCGCACGCGCATTATCTCCCACAGCCTGAAGGTCAGCCCGGCCGGGCATTTCGTGAACCACCAGCAGGACCCATACGGCAACTGGCTGGCCCGTTTTGTCTTCCCGGAACCGGTGCGCGAGTTCAAAATCGAGGTCGACCTCGTCGCCGACATGCGGGTCTACAACCCGTTTGACTTTTTCGTGGAGGAAGCCGCCGAGCACTGGCCCTTCGCGTATCCCGAAGACATCGCAGCCGATCTGGCGATCTATC
>JBOFUS010000403.1:0-7359 GCA_051652685.1 Beijerinckiaceae bacterium | reverse complement strand
GAATGGCTGAGTCTGCACAGTCTCATTCGCAGGTTATGCAAAATAAACTTCTTGAATCCGAAATTAAGGCCCAATCAAGAGACCATTTTTATAATGTTCTTGGAATGATAATCGCGCTTATGGTATTTATGGCTTCCATTGGTTTGTTGGGTTTCTTAGCATATTTTGATAGGTTGTATCTAACTGCTTTCTTGGGCTTTTCCTCAATTGTTGCGATCGTTATTGCCTTCATCAAAGGTCCGAAGGATCGAAAGGCGAGTAGCCAGCTCGTAGAGCAAAAGCCGAAATCGATTGAAAAGAAGTCGGACAAACGCCGCTAGGCATTCCAGACGCTTGTTTATATCGCGAGCTCCCGAAGGAAATCCCACCATGTCCAATATCCTCTCCCGCCTCTGGCGCGCACCCGCGCCGGAGCGAAAACGCTCGCGCGTGGCCCCCCTCATCGCCCTTCAAGGCCAAGGTCGAGCCATGTGGTCCGGCCGCGACTACGCGAGCCTTACTCGAGAGGGGTTCGAGAAAAACCCCATTGCCCATCGCGCCGCCCGGCTGGTGGCGGAGGCGGCGGCTTCCGTGCCGCTCGATGCTTCCGACAAGGATGCCGAAAAGCTGCTGCACCGGCCCAACCCGCGCCAGGCAGGCAGCGCGTTCCTGGAGTCGCTGCACCTGCAGCTGATCCTGTCCGGCAACGCCTATGTCGAGTGCGTGGCGCTGGATGGCAGCCCTCGCGAGCTTTTCATGCTGCGCTCCGACCGCATGCGCGTTTCGCCCGGCCCCGATGGCTGGGCCGAGAGCTACGATTATACGGTCGGCGGCCGCACCATCCGCTTTGCTGCCGGGGAGGGGCCGCCGCCGATCCTGCATCTGGCGCAAACCCATCCGCTGGACGATCACTACGGCCTGTCGAGCCTCGCGCCCGCCGCCTCGGCCATCGACATCCACAACGAAGCGACGCGCTGGAACAAGGCGCTGCTCGACAACGCGGCGCGGCCCTCCGGTGCGCTGGTCTATGCGGCGGAAGGTGCGAACATGACGGACGTCCAGTTCGACCGGCTGCGTGGCGAGCTGGAAGAGAACTTCGCGGGCTCCGCCAATGCCGGAAGGCCGCTGCTGCTGGAAGGCGGGCTGGACTGGAAGCCCATGGCGCTGACGCCACAGGAGATGGATTTCATCGCGCTGAAGAACGTGGCGGCCCGCGAGATCGCGCTCGCCATCGGCGTTCCACCCCTGATGCTGGGGCTCTCGGGCGACAACACGCACGCCAATTTCGCCGAGGCCAACCGGGCCTTCTGGCGGCAGACTGTGGTGCCTCTGGTGACGCGGACGGCGGAGAGCCTGAGCGCCTTCCTGTCTGATCATCTGGGCGGCGAGGTGACGCTCACGCCGAACTTCGATGGCGTCGATGCCATGACCGACATCCGCGAGCCACTGTGGCGCGTCGTGACAGCGGCGGATTTCCTCAGTGATGCCGAGAAACGGCAGGCGCTGGGATATCCCGCTGAGCGCCCCCCTTCTCCCTCGGGAGAAGGTGCAGTGCTTGCTAAAGAATTGCGGATGGCGGGCGGATGAGGGTTAGCGCCGACGTTTGAGCCGACCCTCATCCGACCTGCTCCGCAGGCCACCTTCTCCCAAGGGAGAAGGAATTCCCATCCCGAAAGGAGCCCCCATGACCACACCTGTCAACATCATCATCCGGGGCGTCATCGAGCGCACGGACATCGGCCATCTGGCGCTGCTCGCCTGGGCGTTGGGAGCGTCCGGCCTCGCCGCACTCATGCGGCGCGAGGCGGCCGAGGCCACCCGTCGCACCGAGATCTTCATGCAGGAGTTCTTGCAGGAGTTTCTGCAGGAACTCTCCCGCTTCAACCGCAACATCGAGGGAGACGAGAAATGATCCACCGCACGCAAGCGCTGTTGCGCTTGTCCGGTCGGCCAAAGGGCGATGCGCCGGAGACCAAATCCACCAAGCACGAAGCGGCGGGCCTGTTCCGCCGCTTTTTCGTTGCGCTGGAGAAACTCGAGCGCGCCCGGCGCGGCGAGGGGAAGGAGAAACAGCATGAGGGCTGATCTCGCTCTTCGGCCACCGGAAATGAAGTTCGGTGGCGCGCCGCTGGCCAAGGTCACGGTCGATGGCGCGTTCGAGGGTTATGCCTCGCTCTTTTGCGTCGTCGATCTCGGCCGCGATCTCGTGCTGCCGGGGGCCTTCCGCGACTGCCTGTCGCGGCGGCCGGCCTCGGCCATCAAGCTGCTGTGGCAGCATGATCCTGGCCAGCCGTTGGGAAGCTGGCGCGAGATTAACGAGGACGCCACGGGCCTGCTGGTGCGTGGTCAGCTCGATCTGTCTTTGGCCAAGGCGCGGGAGGCGCATCGTCTGATGCGGTCCGGCGCGGTTGATGGCCTGTCCATCGGCTTTCGCACCGAGGTGGCGCGGCCTGACCCTGTCACCGGCGTGCGCCGCCTCGCGCGTCTCGATCTCTGGGAGGTGTCGATTGTCACCTTCCCCATGCTGCCCGGCGCGCGCGTCGCGGCGGTCAAGCGGGTGGCGGCCACGCCACCGCCGCTTGCACAGGATATCCGGCGCGCCGCCCGACGGCTCGCCGTTCGTAGCCAAACCTCAGCTCAATTCGCCCCGTGAAAGGACAAACCATGACTGATACCCCAATCGAGACCAAGGCCGTCGGCGATGACGTCGGCCAGGCGTTTGCGGAGTTCTCCCGCGCTTTTGACGCTTTCCGCGAGACCAATGACGACCGGCTCGGCCAGATCGAGCGGCGCATGAGTGCTGACGTGATCACCGAGGAGAAGCTCACACGCATCGACCGCGCGGTGGACGAGGCCAAGGCGCGCATTGACGCGCTGACGCTGAAGTCCCGCCGGCCGGCCTTGGGCGCTTCAGCGGCCGAGGCAGACGAAGGCCGGGATCGCGAGCACCGCGCGGCCTTCGCCGCCTACATGCGCGGCGGCGATGCGGCGGCGCTTGTTCGTGCCGAGGCGAAAGGCATGGACCAGAAGGCCATGTCGGTGGGTTCCGGCCCTGACGGCGGCTATCTCGCTCCAGCGCCTGCCGAGCGCGAGCTGCTGTCGCGCATGGCAGCCATCTCGCCGATCCGCGCCATCGCCTCGGTGCGCGAGATTTCCGGCGGGCAGCTGAAGAAGGCCTTCTCCACCACCGGTCCCGCCGCCGGCTGGGCTGGCGAGGTGGCCGCACGGCCCCAGACGGCGAGCCCGAACCTTGCGGACCTCACGTTCCCGGCCATGGAACTCTACGCCATGCCATCGGCGACGCAGACCCTGCTCGACGACGCGGCCATCGACCTCGAACAGTGGATCGCCGATGAGGCGGCGGTGGCTTTCGCCGAGAAGGAAGGCCAGGCCTTCGTTGCCGGTGATGGTGTGGACAAGCCGAAGGGTTTCCTCTCGTACACCAACGTTGCCAACAACGTCTGGAGCTGGGGCAACCTTGGCTATCTCGCCACAGGCGTCTCCGGTGCATTTCCGGCCAGCAATTCATCCGACATGCTGATGGACCTCATCTACAGCCTGAAGGGTGGCCACCGCCAGAACGCGACTTTCGTGATGAACCGTGCGACGCAGGCATCGATCCGCAAGTTCAAGGACGGTCAGGGCAACTACCTGTGGCATCCGCCGGCGGGTCCCGGCGCATCGGCCACGCTGATGACCTTCCCGATCGCGGAAGCCGAGGACATGCCCGCCATCGGCGCCAACAGCTTCGCCATCGCCTTCGGCGATTTCCGGCGCGGCTATCTGGTGGTGGACCGCATGGGCGTGCGCATCCTGCGCGATCCCTACTCCGCCAAGCCCTATGTGCTGTTCTATGTCACCAAGCGTGTGGGCGGCGGCGTGCAGGACTTCGAGGCGATCAAGCTGCTGAAGTTCGGCGTCAGCTGAGGGGCGTTTTGCCTCTCCGTGATAACGGACCTTACGCTAAGGAGCTCCCCCCGTCCTTCCCCCTTGAGGGGATGGGCGGGGGCGTCACGTAACCTGCCTAACGTCCTCGCACGCCACCCGTCCAGCCACACGGCAGGCGACGCTATGCGCTATCCGCGAGGCCGAAAGGAAGTGATCGGCGGCAAACCGCTTTCCTCTGGCGCTCCATCGAGGAGCGTCCGGGCGATACGGCTGCCATCCATGTTCACGATCACATGTTGGCCAGCAACAGAACGCATCAGCGTATCGGCGATATCGTTGGCTCGATGCAGGATAACGGCCGCCCGGTTCGACGGTAATGCGATGACCCCGATCAAGCGGCCTCCCAGGTTTGTCTGATTGGCCATATTTCGGTCATTGGTCAGAAGGCGGTCAAATCCCGCTTTCTCGGCTACCGCAATCAATTTGCCATTCGTCAAACCCCGCCACTCATGCGGAAATCGGTATGCGTCGATGCCAATATCGCGCAAAGCCTTCACAAGGGCGCGCGGCACACCTTCATCGACAACCACCTTCATGCCGCTTTTGGAGATGCAAGTGCGGCCGCAGTCAGCTCAATGACGCGAACGACATCATCTCGGTCGAGCGTTTCGTATTGATCGAGAATTTCGTCGAGGGCCATGCCGTCGGCGAGGTTTTCGAAAACCACCTCGACAGGCACGCGGGTACCCCGGAATACGCGTCGCCCCACCAGCGTGTCGGGATGGGATGTAATCAGATCGTCAATTGTTGGTTTGATCATGTCTTGTTGGGACATTGCAACCTCCAAGGAAAACTCCCCAAGCGCACCGAGCTGCTTGCCTCATCTCACTCGCCCCACTTGGCCCTGACGCCGTCGATCCAGCCCCTCTGGGGGCCGATGCGGACGGCCTGGGCGGTGTCGCCGCAGTGGCGGCCGCCGTTCTTCTTCTCCGAGGCGTAGATGACGCCGGTCAGCTTCAGCGAGACAAGGCCCTCGCTGAACACCGGGCCGCCGGAATCGCCCTTGCAGATGCGCACATCGCCCTGGCCGTTGAGGCCAAGGCGCATGAAACGGGGGTAGAAGCGCGGCAGAACCTTGACCTCCGCCGTGCGCAGACGCCCGGCGGAGGCCTCGTCGCCTTCACCGGCCAGGCCGAAGCCCGCAATGGTCTGGCGCGTGCCCACATCTTCGCCGTCCGTGCTGTCGTCCAGCGGCACCGCCGAAAAGCGCGCCGGCAGTGGCATCGAAAGCCTGATCAAAGCCATGTCGGTCGAAACCCTCGCCGACGCGCTGAAGCCCGGGTGCTTCGCCACCTGCCGCACCTGCTGGAGCACGGGGCTGCCAGCCTCGCGGTAGGCAACGGCGTATTGGCCTGAACCCGTAACGCAATGGGCCGCCGTGATCACCACGGTCGGCGACAGCACTGAACCGGAGCACACGTTGCCCCGGTCGCCAAGCACCATCACCACGCGGGACTCAAGCCGCGAGGAGCCAGCGGACGCCGCTTCGCCGCCCAGCGCCAGCGCGGCGTCGGGCACGGTGAGGGCGGCAAGCGCCAGCAATGAAAGCGTTCGGATCATCGAACCAGAAGTCGCCATTCGGGCGATAGAAGTCAACTTGCAACAGGGAGACAAGCGATGCGCCGCATCCTGGTGAATCCGCCGGCCGTCGAGCCTCTGACACTCGCCGAGGCGAAACGTTGGCTGCGCGTGGACCATGTGGAGGATGACGGGCTGATCCTGTCGCTCATCCGCATGGCCCGCGAGCGGGTAGAGGGCCGCACCGGCCGTGCACTGATGGCGCAGGGGTGGAAGATCATCCTTGACCGCTGGCCGGCGGATGGCTGCTTGCGGCTGCCGGTATTTCCCGCGCTCTCGGTCACCGCCGTGCGCGTGATCGACGCGGCTGGTGTCGCAAGTGTGCTCGCCGCCGCGCGCTACCGGCTGGAGCCCGGCGAAGAACCACCCTTGCTCGCGGTCGATCAGCCGCCGCCACCTGGGCTGGCGCGCGGCGGCATCGAGATTGATCTGGTCGCAGGATACGGCACCGAGCCGTCGCACTGCCCGGAGCCGCTGCGCCAGGCGGTGCGGCTGATCCTTGCCGACGCCTACGAGCGGCGCGGGCCAGAGCGCGCCGACAAGGCGCGTCCGGTGGATGTGGCGGAAGCAGAGCGGCTGATTTCGCCCTATCGCGCGCTTCATCTGTCGCGTTCCGGCCTGGAGATCGCAGCATGACCTCCCCTATCGTCGCGCTCAAGCAGGCAGTCGCCACGCATCTTGGCGGCAGCGCACCCCTTGTCGCGCTCCTGAAGGGCGCCAACAAGATCCACGCCGATCCACCCCGCCACGCGGCCTTTCCGCATCTCGCCTTCGTGGCGGCCGAGACGCGCGAGAATGGCACGTCGTCCGACGACGGCCATGTAATCGACCTGACGTTTGCGGCCTTCACCCGCCACACCGGCTCGGCCGAGGCGCTGGAGATCGTGGCGGCAGTAGAGACAGCGCTGCGCACCATGCCCGCCACGCTCACTGGTCACCGCCTCGTCAATCTCATTACCCGCGCGGCCGAGCCCATCGTACTGAAAGATGGCGAAAGCTGGCGGGCGCTGCTGCGCATCCGGGCGGTGACAGAGGTGGTGTGAGCACCGCCCTCCTTCTCCCCTCGCGGGAGAAGGTGCCCGCCGGATGGCGGGCGGATGAGGGGTATTGCGCAGCAATCGACCTTGGAAGCCTCCGCAAAGCAGCCATGCGATGACGCGTAACCCCTCATCCGTCAGGCTCCGCCTGCCACCTTCTCCCGCAAGGGGAGAAGGAAACGGCCAGCGTCATACTTCTCACAGAAAGGAAACTTCCATGGCTGCGCAACGCGGCAAGGACATGCTTTTGAAACTCCGCGACGACGCGGGCGTCTTCGTCACCGTCGCGGGCCTGCGCGCCCGCAAGCTTGTGTTCAATGCCGAGGCAGTGGACGTCACCCATGCCGAAAGCGCCGGGCGCTGGCGCGAACTGCTGTCAGGTGCCGGTGTCAAGCGGGCGAGCCTCGCCGGTGGTGGCGTCTTCAAGGACGAGGGTTCGGATGCGCTGATCCGCCAGACGTTCTTCGACGGCGCGATCCGCGACTGGCGCATCGTGGTGCCGGATTTCGGCACCATCGAGGGCCTCTTCCAGATCACGGCGCTGACCTATGGCGGCGAGCATCAGGGCGAGGTGACGTTCGATCTCCAGATGGACAGTGCCGGTGCGCTGTCCTTCACCACGGTCTGAGCGGGAGGCGGTGATGGCGAACCTGCATCGCGGCGAGATCGACTTTCCGCTCGAGGGCGAGATCCGCCCGCTTCGCCTGACGCTGGGGGGCCTGGCCGAGCTTGAATCCGCCTTTGGCGCGGATGGGCTGGCGGCGCTTGGCGCGCGGCTGTCGGAAGGGCGGCTGTCGGCCGGCGACGCGCTGGCCGT
>JBOFUS010000402.1:0-8550 GCA_051652685.1 Beijerinckiaceae bacterium | reverse complement strand
CTGCTGATTGGAGCGCGCAAGGGCGCGCCGCTGGCGATCGGCTACGGTGAAGACGAGATGTATCTGGGTTCCGATGCCCTGGCGCTCGCGCCTTTCACCGACCAGATTTCCTATCTTGAGGAGGGCGACTGGGTCGTCCTCGATCGCACATCCGCGAGCTTCCGCGACAGCGACAACCACCCGGTGAAGCGGGCCAGGATCAAGAGCCAGGCGGGCGCTTTCCTCGTCGACAAGGGCAATCACCGGCACTTCATGGCGAAGGAAATCCACGAACAGCCGGAAGTGATTGGCCGCACGATCTCCCACTACATCGACATGGCGACGGGCGAAATCCGCTTGCCCGCGATCATGCCTTTCGATTTTCGCGACATCCGCAAGATCAGCATTTCTGCTTGCGGCACCGCCTCGCTCGCTGGGCTGATCGGCCGGTACTGGTTCGAGCGATTCGCCAAGATTCCGGCCGAGGTCGATGTGGCATCCGAGTTCCGCTACCGCGAGGTTCCGCTGGGCGCTGACACGCTGGCTCTGTTTGTGTCCCAGTCCGGCGAGACTGCGGATACGCTGGCCTCGCTCCGCTACGCCAAGGCCAATGGTGCCCCTACGCTCAGCGTGGTTAACGTGAACACCTCGTCGATGGCGCGCGAGAGCGATGTCGTGATGCCGACGCTCGCAGGTCCCGAGATCGGCGTGGCTTCGACCAAGGCGTTTACCTGCCAGCTGGCGGTAATGGCGGCGCTCGCGATCTATGCCGGGCGTCAGCGCGGCGTGCTGAAACCTCAGGACGAGAAACAGCTGGTACAGGAGCTGATCGCGACCCCTGGCCAGGTGGCAGAAGCGCTCAAGCTGGAGCCCCATATCGAACAGGTGGCGCAGAACCTGACCAAGGCCAAGGACGTGCTCTACCTCGGCCGTGGAACCAGCTATCCGCTGGCGATGGAAGGCGCGCTGAAGCTCAAGGAACTGTCCTATATCCATGCGGAAGGCTACGCGGCGGGCGAGCTGAAGCATGGTCCCATCGCGCTAGTTGACGAACAGATGCCGGTCGTGGTCATCGCGCCGCGCGACCACTGGTTTGAGAAAACCGTATCGAACATGCAGGAAGTCGCGGCGCGCGGCGGCCAGATCATCCTTATCGGTCCGGCCGATACAGCTGCCAATGCGGCACTGACACCTGTCGCGACCATCGACATGCCGGATACACTGACGGCATTCTCCGCCATCGCCTACGCCGTTCCGGTGCAGTTGCTGGCTTATTATACCGCATCGCTCATGGGCAAGGACGTGGATCAACCGCGCAATCTCGCCAAGTCGGTCACCGTGGAATAGGGCGGACGGCGGCGGCGTTCACCAAGCCCTGCGCTTGTCGGTTGCGGCCGCGCCGCAGGGGCTTTCAATCGCGGCGCGGGAAACCTATCTTGCGTTATCAGGCGTCCTGATCCCGTTGAGTCGCGGGGTTCTCCGCCATGTTTTCCAGAGGCTGAATCATGCGCGATCCCGTCGAACTTGTCCGAAATTTCGTGATCCCTTCCGTCGAGGAAACGACCAGCCGCGGCTCTTATCGCTATGATATCTTCTCGCGCCTGCTGAAGGAGCGGATCATCTTTCTCACGGGGCCCTTCAACGACGAGATGGCGACGCTGATTGTCGCGCAGCTTCTTTTCCTGGAGGCTGACAATCCGAAGAAAGAGATCAATCTCTACATCAATTCGCCCGGCGGCGTCGTCACCTCGGCTTTGGCCATCTACGACACGATGCAGTTCATCCGCTGTCCCGTGGTCACGCTCTGCACGGGCCAGGCGGCCTCGGCTGGCTCACTCATCCTGACGGCTGGCGAGAAAGACATGCGCTTCGCGCTGCCCAACGCGCGCATCATGGTGCATCAGCCGTCAGGCGGCTTCCAGGGGCAGGCGACGGACATTCTCATCCATGCCGAGGAAATCAAGGGCATCAAGCGCCGGCTCAACCAGATCTATGTGAAGCATACCGGGCGGACACTGGAAGAGGTCGAGGCCGCACTTGAACGCGACAATTTCATGAATGCGGAGGCCGCAAGGGATTTCGGCCTTGTGGACAAGGTCATCGAGAAGCGGCCGGAAGTGGCTGAAGACACCAAGTAGGCGTGCTTTTCAGGTCACTTTTCTGGCATGTCAGTGATGTGAAAAACACTTGCGGGTTGCCGCCGGCGGCAACAGCTTGGTAGGGTTTAGAGTGGCATGGTGGTCGACACGCGGGTTTTTTGGCGTGACGGCCGGATGCGGGTGAGGCGATCACGCGTCTGGGCGGACGACGCGGCGGCCGCACGGTCCCCGAAGGAGATTGAAGATGAACAAGGCGAGTGGCGGGGACGGGAAGAGCACTCTCTACTGCTCTTTCTGCGGAAAAAGCCAGCATGAGGTCCGCAAGCTTATCGCGGGGCCGACTGTGTTCATCTGCGATGAGTGCGTCGAGCTGTGCATGGACATCATCCGCGAAGAGTCAAAGACCGGCCTTCTCAAAGCAAACAAGGATGGCGTTCCGCGCCCCCGGGAGATTTGCAACGTCCTTGATGACTACGTGATCGGGCAGGCCTACGCGAAGCGCGTGCTGTCGGTCGCCGTCCATAACCACTACACGCGGCTGAACCACGCCCAGAAGAACAGCGACGTTGAGTTGGCAAAGTCGAACATCCTGCTGATAGGCCCAACAGGTTCAGGCAAGACACTGCTCGCCCAGACGCTCGCCCGCATCATCGATGTGCCCTTCACCATGGCCGATGCCACGACGCTGACCGAAGCCGGCTACGTCGGTGAGGATGTTGAGAACATCATCCTGAAGCTGCTCCAGGCATCGGACTACAATGTCGAGAAGGCTCAGCGCGGAATTGTCTACATTGACGAGATCGACAAGATCAGCCGCAAGTCGGACAATCCATCGATCACCCGTGACGTGTCGGGCGAGGGCGTGCAGCAGGCCTTGCTCAAGATCATCGAAGGCACGGTTGCTTCGGTTCCTCCGCAGGGCGGGCGCAAGCATCCGCAGCAGGAGTTCCTGCAGGTTGATACGTCGAACATTCTGTTTATTTGCGGCGGTGCTTTTGCGGGGCTCGAAAAGATCATCTCGGCGCGCGGTCGCGCCACGTCGATCGGTTTCGGTGCGCGGGTCGAATCTCCCGACGAGCGGCGCGCCGGCGAAATCTTCCGCAAGGTTGAGCCAGAGGATCTGCTGAAGTTTGGCCTGATCCCTGAGTTCATTGGTCGCCTTCCTGTGGTGGCGACGCTGGAGGATCTCGACATCGATGCCCTGACGCGCATCCTGACCGAGCCGAAGAATGCACTGGTGAAGCAGTACCAGCGCCTGTTCGACATGGAGAACAAGGAGCTGACCTTCACTGACGAGGCGATTGTCTCCGTCGCGAAGAAGGCCATCGAGCGCAAGACCGGCGCGCGTGGCCTGCGTTCGATCATGGAGAGTATCCTGCTCGACACGATGTTCGATCTGCCCGATCTCGACGGCGTCGACCAGGTCGTGATCGGCCCGGACGTCGTCGAGGGCAAGGCACGCCCACTTTATATCTACGGCGACCGCGCCGAACAGGCCGCCAGCGCCTGAAGCCTCCGGCGCGCGTCTTGAATCGCGCGTGCCTGATCGCCAGTTTGCGTACTCGGACAGGGCGAACCCCTTCCGCCGTATCGGTGGGCCCCAAGCCCAGCCCCGTCCCTTGCGTTTCAAGGCCCGGGTCCGGTTCGTCCATTGAACGCTTGAGCCGCGTACGGCGGAGCGCGCGCCTCAGAAGAGGGTGCGCCGGGCCGGGACGCCATGAAAGGTCGAGACCATGAGTTCGCAGAAGAAGCGCACGCCCCCCGCCGCGGGCTCACGCCATGTCATGCCGGTCCTGCCGCTGCGCGACATCGTTGTATTTCCACACATGATCGTGCCGCTGTTCGTCGGCCGCGAGAAGTCGATCAAGGCGCTCGAAGAGGCGATGCGGGGCGAAGGGCATATCATGCTCGCCACGCAGATGAACGCCGGAGAGGATGATCCTGAACCTGCCGCCATCTACGAGACCGGTACGGTGGCTTCGGTCCTGCAACTGCTTAAGCTGCCTGACGGGACCGTGAAGGTGCTTGTCGAGGGCGCAATGCGCGGCCGCATTCACGGCTACAGCAAGCTCGACGAATATTATGCGGCTGAGGTTGAGGCTATCGCCGATGACGGCGGCGACAAGGTTGAGGCAGAAGCGCTCGCCCGCTCGGTCGTCTCCGAATTCGAGAGCTATGTGAAGCTCAACAAAAAGGTCTCGCCCGAAGTTGTCTCGGCCATCACACAGATCGACGACTATGGCAAACTCGCCGACAGCGTGGCGGCGCATCTCGCGGTCAAGATCGCTGACAAGCAGGCGACGCTTGAGATCGTCAACATCGGCAAGCGCCTCGAGAAGGTGCTCGGCCTGATGGAAAGCGAGATTTCGGTTCTGCAGGTTGAGAAGCGCATCCGCACCCGCGTCAAGCGGCAGATGGAGAAGACCCAGCGCGAGTATTACCTCAACGAGCAGATGAAGGCGATTCAGAAGGAGCTTGGCGACGGCGAGGAGAAAGACGAACTCGGCGAGCTGGAAGACAAGATCAAGCGCGCCAAGCTTTCAAAGGAAGCACGCGACAAATCACTGCACGAATTGAAGAAGCTTCGCCAGATGTCGCCGATGTCGGCAGAAGCGACCGTGGTGCGCAACTACCTCGACTGGATGCTCTCTTTGCCATGGGGCAAGAAATCGAAGGTCAAGAAGGACCTCGATCTTGCCCAGCAGACACTCGATTCCGACCACTATGGCCTCGACAAGGTCAAGGAGCGCATCGTCGAGTATCTCGCGGTGCAGCAGCGCCAGAACAAGCTGACCGGCCCGATCCTTTGCCTCGTTGGACCGCCCGGCGTCGGCAAGACATCGCTCGGCAAGTCCATCGCCAAGGCAACGGGCCGCGAGTTTGTGCGCATGAGTCTTGGCGGCGTGCGCGACGAGGCCGAGATTCGCGGCCACCGGCGCACCTATATCGGCTCGATGCCTGGCAAGATCATCCAGTCGCTGCGCAAGGCGAAGACCAGCAATCCGCTCTTCCTGCTCGACGAGATCGACAAGATGGGTCAGGATTTCCGCGGTGATCCGTCCTCGGCGCTGCTGGAGGTTCTTGATCCGGAGCAGAACACCACGTTTAACGACCACTACCTAGAGGTCGACTACGACCTGTCGAACGTGATGTTCGTGACAACAGCCAACACGCTCAACATCCCTGCACCTCTCATGGACCGCATGGAAATCATCCGCCTCGCCGGTTACACCGAAGAGGAGAAGATGGAGATCGCCAAGCAGCACCTCATGGGCGAGGCGCTGACGAAGCATGGCCTTTCGGAGAAGGAGTTTTCGGTCAAGGACGATGCGCTGCTCCAGCTCATCCGACGCTACACGCGGGAATCAGGCGTGCGCAATCTCACGCGCGAGGTGCAGAACCTCGCCCGCAAGACCGTGAAGGACATCATCCTCTCCAAGGGAAAAAAGAAGAAGGTCGTCGTCGATCTGAAGATGCTTGAAGAGTATCTCGGCCCGCCGAAGTTCCGCTACGGCGAGGCGGAGAGCGAGGACCAGATCGGTGTCGTCACGGGCCTTGCCTGGACGGAAGTTGGCGGTGAGTTGCTGACAATCGAAGGCGTCATGATGCCCGGAAAGGGCAAGATGACGGTGACGGGCAACCTGAAGGAAGTGATGAAGGAGTCGATCTCGGCGGCAGCGACCTATGTCCGCTCCCGCTGTATCGATTTCGGCATCAAGCCTCCGATGTTTGATACGAAGGATATCCATGTTCACGTGCCGGAAGGTGCGACACCGAAGGACGGTCCGTCCGCCGGCATCGCCATGGCTGTCGCGATCACCTCGATCATGACCGGCATTCCCGTGCGCCGCGACATTGCCATGACCGGCGAGGTGACGCTGCGCGGGCGCGTTCTGCCCATTGGCGGCCTGAAGGAGAAGCTGCTGGCGGCACTGCGTGGTGGCATCAAGAAGGTGCTCATCCCCGAGGACAACGCCAAGGACCTGGTCGAACTGCCTGACAGCGTGAAGAACGGGCTGGAGATCGTGCCCGTCTCGCGCATGGAGGAGGTACTGGCCCATGCGCTCATCCGCCAGCCGGTGGCGATCGCCTGGGACGAGGAGGCGGAGGCCGCCAAGGCCGCGCGCAAGCCGGTCGTCGAGGACAGCGCATCTGTCGTTACCCACTGAACAGGAGAGGAAGGCGGGGTGCCGCCTTCCTCTCACCATCTTGTGCGTTCTCCGTGTGCCTTCGAACGGCGCAGTCTCCGGCTGCATCAGTCAACAGGAGCATCGGAATGCGCAGCACTTTTCAGATCGCGGTATTGGCGTCGCTTCTCGCCTTTCCGGCTGCCGCCAGTGACGGCGCAAACACGGTCCGCAGTGCGACAACCTGGGACATAACCAAGATGCGGCTGATCGAGGCGATCAACAGCCGCAACTTCACCATCTTCGCCCAGATCGATCACGCAGCCGGGGCTGTGGCTACCGGTGTCAAGCTTCGGCCCACACATCTCGTGATTTTCGGCAACCCGCGCGGCGGCACGCCACTGATGGCCTGCGACCAGAAGGCGGGTCTCGACCTGCCACTCAAGGCCCTGATATGGCAGGATGAAGCGGGAGCCGTACAGGTAACGACGAACACGCCGGCATACCTTGGAGCCCGTCACGCGATCAGCGCCTGTGCGACCCAGCCTCTTGCTGCCATGGATGCGGCGATAAAGGCGATCCTGAGTGATGCGACGAAGCCGTGAACAAGGACCGAAGGACTGGAATGCCGTTAAACCTCATGCTAACGCCACCGGCGGCGGGCGGTTAGCTCAGCGGTAGAGCATTCCGTTTACACCGGACCGGTCGGGAGTTCGATCCTCTCACCGCCCACCAGCCTCTTGCTTCACGCGCAGGCTTCCACGGAATTGCTGCCCGTGCGTCAGCTTCGTCACCGGTTATTTCCACCTGATCCAGTCGTTGACCTTCGGCGGTGCGAAGTTGTCGTGGCGGGATGCTGAGTAGATCCATTCTTCGACGTAGGTGTAGAGGCGCGCGTAGCGCATCAGATAGCCCTTGAAAGGGCCATAGATGAACATGAAAGGCGCGAAACGAAGATATTGTGGCTTGCCGGTTGCCGCGATTGCGCAGAAGAACATGAAGAAATCCAGGATCAGCAATCCGACGTAGTTCAGGAACAGAATGAAAAGTGCGAACTCGATGCCGCCCTTGTTGATGAGCCACACAAGGTAGAACGGTGCCACCACGCCGCAAAGGACATCCATGATCAGGAAGTCGATCTGGTGCGGCAGTTCGCTCACCTTGAAGTCGCGGCTTCTCGGATCGAGTGTGCGTACGTATTTGCGATAGCGGGTCCACAGTGCGTCGCGTTCCCAGCGCTGACGCTGCTTCAGCAGATTGAACAGCAGCACGGGAACATCGGTGTAGGCGATGGACCGGATAGCGAAAGTGATTTTGTAGTCATAGAGGCGCAGGCGGAAGGTGATGTCACCGTCCTCGCCTGGCCCCTGGTCCATCATGCCGACCTTTATGAATGCGTCACGGCGGAAGGCACCGAAGGCGCCCGAGATGATCGACAACTGGCCGACGGCATCAAGTGCCGTTTTCCCGAGCTGGATGGCGACCATGTACTCGATGGCCTGAAGCGACGCCGTGATCGATTTCTCGCCGTTCCTCACCAGCACAGAGCCGCCGACCGCTCCGACCTGCAGGTCGACGAAGGGACGAAGGATTTCCTCGATGGCGTCGCGCTCGAAGGCGCAATCGCAGTCGATGACGACAACGATATCGCCACTGGCGAGCCGCATGCCGAGATTGAGCGCCGAGGATTTGCCGCCGCGAATCTGGCATTCCGCGATCTTGTCGACTTTTCCCTCACGTTGCAGCCGCTGCATGATTTTGTAGGTCGCGTCCGTGGAACCGTCGGAGACGCAGACGATTTCGAAATCCTGGAAGGTCTGTGCGCCCAGCGAAGCGACGCACTCCTCGATGGCATCAGCTTCGTTGTGGCCGGCGATCAGGATGGAGACCTTGCCGATGGGAGGCAGCGGCTCCGGCTTCTGCTTCCTTGTCTGATAGGTGATGTAGACCGCCGGAATGAAGGTCAGGATGTAACGCGGAAGCTCCAGCACGATCGTGAACAGGAAAAGGGACACGATACCCATCGTCGGCAGGCCGATGAGAATAGCAACACCGTTGTTGAACCAGTCGACGAGCAAGGGAACAGAGGCCTGACGTTACGGAAGCTGTCGTCCAGCATTGCCTTCAAGGGTTGAATGAACCGTTAGGGCTAATTCATTCCTCGATCATCACGCGACCGGGCTTCACCTCGATCGCCACGGTCATTGTTTCGTCACCACCGCCGTTGCGCGCACCCCGGATCGGCGAAGCATCAAGGAAATCCAGCCCGATGCCGACGCGCACATAGCGCTCGGTCACGCAGACACCGTTGGCCGGATCGAAGCCCAGCCAGCCGAGGCCTGGCA
>JBOFUS010000401.1:0-3767 GCA_051652685.1 Beijerinckiaceae bacterium | reverse complement strand
TGGCCGAGGCAGATGCAGAAGGTCGGGATCCTGTCGGCCAGCATCGCCTGAATCACCGGTACAGAGTAAGCGCCCGTCGCCTCCGGATCGCCAGGACCATTGGCGAGGAACACCCCGTCGGGATCCAGCGCCTTGATCTCATCAGCGGTTGCGGTGGGCGGTACGACGGTGACCTTGCAGCCGCGCTCGGCGAGCAGCCGCAGGATATTGCGCTTCACGCCGTAGTCGATGGCGACGACGTGAAAACGTTCGCCTTCGCCCTTGCCGAAGCCTTCTCCCCAGTTCCAGGCAGTCTCGTCCCAGCCATAGCGCTGGTTCCCCGTCACCATCGGCACCAGATCGAGCCCGGCCATGGAAGGCAACGCCGCCGCCTTTGCCTTCAGGGCGGGAATATCGAAGATGCCGTCCGGCGCATGGGCGATCACGGCATTGGGCATGCCGTTGTCGCGGATGAGTGCGGTAAGTGCGCGCGTGTCCACGCCGGAAATACCCGGAATGCCGCGCGCCTTGAGCCAGGCATCGAAATGGCGTGTGGCGCGGTAGTTTGAAGGTGCGGTGATCGGCGCATGCAGCACGACACCCCGGCAACCGGTTGCCGCCGCCATGTTCACGGTCTCGATATCCTCCTCGTTCACACCGACATTGCCGATGTGCGGGAAGGTGAAGGTGATGATCTGGCCGGCATAGGAAGGATCGGTGATGATCTCCTGATATCCGGTCATGGCCGTGTTGAAACAAAGCTCTCCGCCGGCTTCCGTGACGGAGCCTACGCCCTCTCCCTCGACCACTGTTCCGTCCGCGAGGACAAGCACCGCCGTGACGACAGGCTCGGTCCACGCCAGCGGCGCATGCGATGTGACTTGCTGATTGGCGTCGCGCATTCTATGCCCTCGCGTCGTCGCGGCGCGTTGTCGCCAAGCGGCGCGCTGTCGGACGTGGATTGTTTTCGGCTAGGACGCGGTCGTAGGCGACGCGCCCGCGCCGGTCAACCGGCCGGACACAACGAACGGTCACTTGAAGAGGGACAAGCCCATGAGCATCCGCGACACGCTGATGAGTGACGTGAAGGAAGCGATGAAGGCTGGCGAGAAGGCGCGGCTGGGGGCGATCCGGCTCATTCAGGCGGCGCTGAAGGACAAGGACATCGAGGCGCGCGGCCTCGGCAAGGGCCAGCTGACGGACGAGGATATCCTCGGGCTCATGCAGAAAATGGTAAAGCAGCGCCAGGAGTCGATCGCCATCTACAAGCAGGCTGGCCGTGCCGATCTCGAGGCAGTGGAGCAGACCGAGCTCGAGATCATCTCTGCCTACATGCCGAAGCAACTGGACGACGCCGGCATTGAAGCTGCGGTCAAGGCTGCCGTCGTGGAAGCCGGCGCAGCTTCCATGAAGGACATGGGCAAGGTCGTGGCGGCCCTGAAGGCGAAGTACACCGGCCAGATGGACTTCGCCAAGGCTAGCCAGATGGTCAAGCAGGCGCTCGGCGGCTAGTTTTCGCGGGTCTTCCGGAGCCCCCATGCGCGTTCTTGTTCTCTACGCCCATCCGAATCCCGAAAGTTATGGAGCGGCTCTGCATGGGTCTGTTCTCGCATCCCTGCATGCTGCCGGCCATGACGTGGATGATTGTGATCTCCACGCCGAAGGCTTCTCGCCCGTGCTGACGCGGGAAGAACGCGCCGGCTATCATGATCTGGCAAACAACACGCAGCCGGTTGCCGGCTATGTCGAACGCCTTCGCCGCGCCGAGGCGCTGGTCATCGTGACGCCCGTGTGGAATTTTGGCTGGCCGGCGATTCTGAAGGGCTTCTTTGACCGGGTGTTCCTGCCGGGCGTCTCTTTTGCCATCAAGGACGGCAAGGTGCGTGGTGTTCTGACCAATATTCGCCGCCTGACGGTGATCACCACCTATGGCGGAACACGTGTTCGGGCGTTCCTTGTGGGCGATCCACCCCGCAAGATCGCGACGCGGGTCCTGCGCGCAGTCACCGATTTCAAGGCTCCGATTCAATATCTGGCTCACTATGACATGAACCGTTCAACGCCCGAAACACGGGCCAGCTTTCTCCGACAGGTTCGCCAAAGCCTTTCAAAGCCTTGAATTAAAAGGGTTCTGTCGCAAAACCGTCATGTCTTTCGCGCAAAATTGTGTCGGCAAAGGGATATCGCATGGCGAAGACGAAGGCGGTCGATCCAGTCGGCCAGATGTTGACGCTGGCGGCGCGTCGTCACCGTGTTCGTTCGGCCGCGCTGCTATCAGAACTTGGATTGTTTCCCGGTCAGGACCAGGTCCTGCGGGCGCTGTCGATCGAGGATGGTCGCACAATGGGCCAGATCGCCGATCTTCTGAGCATTCGCCCGCCCACCGCCTCCAAGATGGTCAGCCGGATGGAGACGCAGGGTCTGCTCGCGCGCAGGGAGCGCGACAACGATGGACGCCTTGTCGCCGTCTATATTACCGAATCGGGTCAGACGCGCCTTGCCGAGATCGACCGTATCGCCAAGCGGGTCGAGCGTGAGGCACTCAGTGGCCTCGATGACAAGGACATGCGCCGGCTACGCCGCTTGCTCAAGAAAGTCGCACGCAACCTGTCGCGCGAGCCGGATGCATCTGGGGATGATGGCGACGATGCGGACGACAACGACGACTGACGGATCAGCCGCTATTGCCGGAAAGCATTGTCGCGCATAACCCGAAGCGGCCTCAGCAGATATTCCAACACGGTGTGCCGGCCGGTCAGGATATCGACCTGTGCCATCATGCCCGGCACGATAGGCTTGCCGGGGCCAAAATCGGCAGCGTTCGCGGCCAGCCTGACGCGGAAATAGGGCTCGCCTTTCTCGTCGGCCAAAGCATCCGGGGAAATGTCGAGAACGCGGCCTTTCAATCCTCCATGGACGGCGTAGTCGTAGGCCGAAATCTTGACCACTGCCGGCAGTCCAGGCCAGACCTCGGCGCGGTCGCGGGGCGACAGCCGCGCCTCGACGATGAGCGAATCCTCCAGTGGCACCAGCTGGACCAGCGGCTCACCTGACTTCACCACGCCGCCGATGGTGTTGACATGCAGCTTGTTGACGATGCCGGCAATGGGGGCCAGCACATCGGAGCGACGGTTGCGGTCGCGCATGGCGATGGTTGCCTCTTCCAGTTTTGCCGCCTGGACGGCCGCCTCGCGGTGATCCTTTTCCGCGTCCGCCCTGAACTGGGCGATGGTCTGCTCGCGGCGGCGGCGCAACTCTCCCACGGCCGCCTCGGCCCGGGGTGTTTCAATGCCGAGCTCCTGCACCTTCGCATCAAGCTGCTGGAGGCCGCGCTCGCCGTCGAGAAGATCATTGGTAGACACCGCGCCCTGCCGCGACAGCCGGCGAAGACTGGCGATGCGCGGCGCAACGAGTTCCCGCTCGCGCAGAAAATTGCCCATGCGCGCCCGAAGCTCTGAAACCTCAAGCTCTTTCTGGCGGATCTGGTCATCCACAACGCGCAACTGCGCTTCCAGCCCGGCCCGTCGCGCCCGGAAAAGATCCTGCTCCTTGCGGGCGATTTCCTCCAGTTCACCACGCAGCACGGTCTGCGGCGTAAATTCCGCAAGCCCCATCCTTTCGGCTTCCAGACGCTCGATGGTCAGGCGACGCGCCTTGAGTTCCACATTGGTCTGGGACATTTCGGCACGGGCGAAGCTGTTGTCGATGCGGACAAGTGCGGTTCCTTCAGCGACCTTCTGCCCTTCCTTTACGAGAATCTCGGTGACGATTCCACCTTCGAAGTGCTG
>JBOFUS010000400.1:0-4860 GCA_051652685.1 Beijerinckiaceae bacterium | reverse complement strand
GCCGAAGCCTGGGCGGGGCAGGAACGGTTCGCGACCGGCGTGTCCATCGGCGCGCCGCCGGACCCGTTTTCACCGGTGGGCCAGGTCTGGAATTTGCCCGCGCCTGACCCGATGGCCCTGAAGCGGGATGGCTACCGCGCCTTTGGCCGCATGCTGGCGGCCAACATGCGCCACGCCGGTGCCCTGCGCATCGACCACGCCATGGGTCTGTCACGGCTGTTCTTTGTGCCGGATGGGGCGAGCGCCACAGACGGCGCCTATGTGGCCTATGATCTGGCGGCGCAGATGGCTGTGCTGGCGCTGGAAAGCATGCGGGCACGATGCCTCGTCATCGGCGAGGATCTGGGCACCGTGCCCGAAGGGTTCCGCGAGGCCATGGAGCAGGCCAACGTCCTGTCTTACCGCGTGCTGATGCTGGAACGCGAGGGCGAGGCTTTCAAACCCCCGGCCAGCTATTCCAGCGCCGCGACCGCCTGCATCGGCACCCACGATCTGCCGACGCTGGCTGGCTGGTGGGCAGCCACCGACGTGGCGGAAATGCACGCCATGGGCCTTTTGACGGACAACGAAGCCGAGGAGCAGCATCAAGGGCGCGGACGCGACAGGAAGGCGCTGTTGCATGCCATGGCCGATGCTGGCCTGTACCCCGCTCAGACCACGGAACTCGACAACGCGCTGGTCGCGCTCATCCACCAGTTTCTGGCCCAGGCACCTTCGCGGCTGATGCTGGTTCAGGCGGATGATCTGGCGGGTGACACCAGACGCATCAATCTTCCCGGCACGGACCGGGAGCGGTCGAACTGGCGGCGCAAGCTTGGCGTCGATATTGCCGAATTGCTGCTATCTTCAAGGAGTATAGCAGTATTGGGCTCTCTTGATAGATTTTAGAACTGCTTGGCGGCCCCTCGGCATGGAGAGACACTTGCAACCAAACAGCGGCTCGCGGCAACGTCGGAACGCTGGAGAGCGGTTCCTGTCCGTCAGCCCAGCAGTTCCTCAAGGTCCGCTTCGGTGAGATTCCCGGTGATCTGGCCATCGGCATCGAACAGCGCGGCGGCAATCTTGCGCTTCTTTGTCTTGAGCGCTTCCATCTTCTCTTCCACCGTCCCCTCCGCCACCAGCCGGTGGACGAACACGGGCTTGCCCTGGCCGATGCGGTGCACCCGGTCGATGGCCTGATCCTCGACTGCCGGGTTCCACCATGGGTCGAACAGAATGACGGTGTCGGCCGCCGTCAGGTTGAGGCCCACGCCACCGGCCTTGAGGCTGACGAGGAACACGGGCGCATCGCCGTCCTGAAACAATTGGGTCAGCTCCGTCCGGTTGCGGCTCTGCCCGTCGAGACGCACGAAACTGATGGAGGCGACGGCGAGCTGCTCCTCGATCAGGTCGAGCATCCCGGTGAACTGCGAGAACACCACGACGCGGCGCTGTTCATCGATCAGGATCGCCAGCAGCTCCATCAGGCGGCGAAGCTTCGCCGATCCGGCTTGCGCAGTTGCGCCCTGCTCTTTCAGGAGCCGCGGATCGAGCGACGCCTGCCTGAGCTTCAGAAGCGCATCGAGCACGATGATATGGCTTCTGGCGAGGCCCTGCCGGGCCAGTGCGTCACGCACCTTTTTCTGCATCGCAAGACGGATGGTCTCGTAGAGATCGCGCTGGGCTCCTTCGAGCTGGACTGTCTCGGTGATCTCCGTCTTCGGCGGCAGATCACGCGCCACTTCCGCCTTTGTCCGACGCAGGATGAACGGTCTGATGCGGCGGGCAAGCAACGCGGCGCGCGGCGCGTCGCCCTTCTTCTCGATCGGTTTGCGGTAGAAGCTCTCGAACGTCTTTCGCTCCCCGAGGAGCCCCTTGTTGATCAGATGAAACAGCGACCAGATTTCCGACAGATTGTTCTGGACCGGCGTGCCGGAAAGCGCGAGACGCCAGTCAGCCTTCAGGCCGTCGATCCGCCGCGTCGTCCCGGCATCCGGGTTCTTCAGCACCTGCGCCTCGTCGAGCACCAGCACGGACCAGTCGACTCCCGCCAGAACCTCATGATCACGGGAAACCAGCGGATAGGAGGTAATGACCAGATCATGGTGCGCGAAAGCACCGAAGCCGTTCCGGCGGTCGGATCCTTCGGAGACCATCACCTTCAGATCGGGCGCAAAATGCGCGGCTTCCCGTCGCCAGTTGCCGAGCAGGCTGGTGGGGGCCACCACCAGCGCGGGCCTGTCCAGTCGCCCTGCGGCCTTCTCGGTAGCAAGAAGTGCCAGCGTCTGGATGGTCTTGCCAAGGCCCATATCATCGGCAAGCACAGCGCCAAATCCGCTGCCGCGCAGAAAACCCAGCCAGTTGAGGCCGATCTGCTGGTAGGGACGCAGGCTCGCCAGAAAACCCGGCGGCGAGGGAACATGCGGGAGGCTGCCGCCATCCGTCATCGCGGCGCTGAGCGCGCGCCCGAGCGCCCGCAGTTTCTCCGCGCCCATCCATGCCACGCCAAGCCCGGCCGTCGCCGTCTCCAGGTCTGCCAGATCAGCGCCCTGGCTCGCCCGCAACCGCAGTGGACCAGCCTTGCCGGCGGGGAGCGGTGCGCCATCGAACAGGCGCATCAGCCCGGCGATCATGGCGTTCATCCGGTCCGCCGGACATGCCAGCAGACGCCCGTCCGGCAAGGGCAGCACGACGCTCCTGCCGTCGTCCAGCGGAGACATCGCCCCGGCCGAGCCTGAGCGCGTGCGGATCAGCTCTACGATGGCCTCCGTCAGGTCAACGGCGACGCCGTCCACCATGACGCCGCAGTCCAGCGCGAACCAGTCGATACCGGAGGCATCACGCACGGCCTCGCCGATGCGCATGGACATGTCGCCGGAAGCCCTGACGATCCGCACCGGAAAGCTGTCGTCGATATCGATCCGCCAGCCTTTCGCCGGCAGATCGGGCAGCTCGCCAAGCAGCAGGTCGATCCACTGCTCCTGCCCTTCGATGGGTTCCAGATCGTCCTCGTGGCCTTTCGGAACCCGAATCCTCGTCAGTTCGAGTGCATCCAGGCCAAGATCCTGCAGGTCTCCGAAGCAGGCCCCTTCGAATGTCAGGTTGCGCACGACCGCCAGCAGGCGGCCGTTGACGCGCTGACGGATCACGGGACGTGTCTCGCCCAGGGGAACCACGACGTTTTCCGGATAGACAAACCTTACACGGGCAACGCCGATCTGCTCTTTCAACGGAGGCGCCCTTCGGCCCCAGCCACTCCCGTAGTGGTCTTCACGCCTGACAGCGCTCACCTCGAGACCAGTGAGCGCCAGATGCGGCACAGGTGTCGCCACGATCTCTTCCACGGGTGCGGGCAACGGCGGTGCCAGGGCCGCCAGCGCGGGACCGGCTTTCCCCATGGCCCGACGCAAGCTCACGGCCGCCGCCGCGCTCACCGGCGGTGCCGCCAGCAGGGCCGCAACCTGCGCCTGCGGCAGGCCAGCGTCGAGTAACCCGATCTCGCTGCTGTCCTTATCAAAATAGAGAGCAGGGTCGATCGACTGGCAAATGGTTCCCTCCGGCGCAATCAGGTCCGGCGAGAACACGCCGTCATCATCCTCGCGCCAGACAAAGTGTGCAGGCCTGTCGGGACCTCTGGAGAGCAGCGGACCATTGATCTTTCGATGCCGCGCGCGCCCCGTCGCAAGCATGGCATCAAGGACCTCAAGACCCGGATCACCAGCCAGAACAACGCGGTTTGCTGATTGAACGCTTCCGTAGGGGTTGCGCGACCATGCGAGCAGCCGAAAGATCTGGACATCTTCTGCCAGGAGAAAAGCCTCCCGTCGCGACTGGAAAGCCATGTCAAGCGAAGCAACGCGGCCTGGAGCCGATGAAATCTCGCCGGTCTTCAGCACGTTGCCGATCAGAACGCGGACGCCCAGCACGGGCCGTTTGCCACGCTGCTTTTCAGACGACAGCACGTAGATGACGCGCTGCAGATCGTCGCTGATCGCGACAATCGGTAACGCATCGCGGGCTGCAGCCTCCTCAACCCTGCTCAGCCATGAACGCAGATCAAGGCTTATGGCCGGCTCGATGGCTGCACCTGCAGGAAGCAGTTTCTTGCCGGGGTTCGCCTGGATCGACGGGGAAGCCGTGGCGTCTGCGCCCCCGACAACCAAGGTGGACTGCGCCAGCAGTTTCAGCATCGCAGCTGCAACATGCTTGCAGTTGTGCCCCACAGGGCATGTGCAGGCTCCATCGATCACGGCACCGTCGAGCGTGATCGTTTGCCTGTAGGGCGTCCTCTCGCTGCCGCGGACAGCGGACAGGATTTCGCTGTCACTGACCCGCTCGGCCTGGATCACGCGACCGTCGCGCAGATACGCCGCGCCCGCCTCGAAAGCACGCTGCCCGGTCGCCGACACGACGGACTGGCGGGTGAGCACAATGGGTATGGGACGGGACATCGCTCGACTTTGGCAAGATGTTGCTGTGATATTGCTTTATTCCACAGGTCGACGCGGGGGTCCAAGCCCCAGAAGCGACCAGTGATGAGAGGACGCTGCACCGCGTATCGGGCCGTCAACCGTAGCATCGGCGAATATCAACGAAACTGGCATACAAGCGCTGCTAGGACAGGGCAAATGATTATGCCCGATAAGCTTGCCTTATCGGGCACTTTGCGCTTTATCGATTTTCATGGTCGAATCATCCCCTCATGACAACGTGAATGGCGCTTCCGGCGATGGGCAGACGCTGAAAGCACCTCAGGCTGTTGTCCCGGCGACGCCAGCTGTCGCTTTCCCTTCCCCTGGCCTTGCACGCCTTGCCGAAACGGCACGCGACTACGCTGCAGCGAAGGACAGCGCCAACACCGCGCGGGCCTACGCCTCCGAC
>JBOFUS010000399.1:0-8345 GCA_051652685.1 Beijerinckiaceae bacterium | reverse complement strand
GTCGCCTGCCTCGCGGCGATCCTCGAATACGCGGGCACGACCGGCGCGCTGGTATCCGTTCTGGCAACCTCGGCCCTGTCACGCACGCTGGGGCTTGTCCCTCTCGCGCTGTTGCCGCCGGCGCGGCAGGGCGGGTTCTCTTCCGCCGTCGGACGGCCGACGATGGCGACGCTGATTTTTGCCCTTGGTGTTTCGCTCGCATTTGCCGGCGCGGCAGGTGCGGTGCTCGCACTCCCGCCCATCCATATCGCGCTGGCCTGCCTCGTCGCGGCAATACCGGCCGGGCTGATGACCTGGTGGTCACATCGCGCCATCGGCGGCCAGACCGGCGACATCGCGGGCGCAACGCAGCAGCTGGCCGAGATTGCCTTTGGCGCAGGCTTGCTTATCTCCCTTTCGCCATGAGCCGCCTCGATTCCCCCTGCGTCAACATCTGCGTCCTCGATCAGGCGCTGGGCATTTGTGTCGGTTGCGGCCGGACGGGCGAAGAAATCGGCAGCTGGCTGCGCTACAGCGACCGCGAGCGGCAGGCTGTCAGGTCGAAGCTTGGCGAGCGCATGCGCGCCGTCAAGGCCGCGCGGAGGGGCTGACGGCAATGTTCAATCTCGACACCGGGCAGACTCTCTCGCTGATCGCAGCCAGTGCTTTCATGCTGCTCTACATCGCGAGCGCCCGGCATATGTTCCAGGGCCAGATCAAACAGATGGTGCAGATGGCGCTGGGCTGGGGCGGGATCATGCTGGTGATCGCCGCCGGCTACGCCTACCGGTTCGAGCTGGCAGCCATGGGCAACCGCATCGCGGGGGGCATCGTGCCGGGCCTGATGCTTTTTGGAGCCGGCGGCGAAACAACGGTCTCGCGCGACCGGGGCGGGCAATTCTCCGTCCAGATGAAGGTGCGCGGCGAGACGCTTTCGGCGATGTTCGACACGGGCGCTTCGGCCGTGGTGCTGACCGATGCGGATGCGCGGCGGCTCGGCTTCCAGATCGCCGCCAGCGACTATGTGATCACAGTGCGAACCGCCAACGGCGTCACTCAGGCCGCGCCGATCATGCTCCCGGAACTCAGCATCGGCGACATCCGCGAAACCAATGTCCGGGCCATGGCGGCGCGGCCGGGCGCACTGTCCGAAAACCTGCTGGGTATGACGTTTCTCGAGCGGCTCGCCTCCTATGAGGTCCGCGGCGATCAACTGATCCTGCGCGGGCGCGGGCGTTAGACGGGCGCATCCATACCTTCAAAAAGCCATAGCGAATTGGCAGGTGAAGGAACTGATGACTGAGCCCGCCCTCACCATTCGCAACAGCTTCAATGGCGAGACCTTCGTGTTCGCAGAGAGCGACAACGACGGTACAGTCTGCCGCTTCGAGGTCATTCTTGAACGCGACGGCTCGGGTGGCGGGAATGCGCTCGTCCACGTCCATCCGGTTGCCAGCGAGACATTCACGGTGAAATCTGGCCGTCTGGCGGTCGTCATGCGTGATGTCGAGCAGATCGCGGAGGCGGGTCAGTCGATCACCATTCCGGCGGGTACACCACATTACTTCAGGAATGCAGATGCCGGGCGGACCGAAGCGACCGTGGAGTTCTCACCCCCACAACAGCATCTGCGCTTCTTCCGCAACTTTGCGACCCTGACGGAGGAAAGGCCGGAGTGGTTTTCGGAAAAGGGTGACCCGAGGTTCCTGTTGATTGCGCTGGTGCTGCACACCTACCGGGACCACCTCTATCTGGCGGGCATTCCCCTTATTGTGCAGAAACTGCTCTTCGCTGCGGTATCTCCGCTGGCCAGGCTCCGGGGCTACCGCACGGCAATCGAGCCCCTGACGGGCAAGAGGACGGGCACGAGCGAGCGCTGACCGCGCCGATGGCTAGCCCTTCACGCCGTCGCGCTCCTCCAGCCGCACAAGTGTCGCGGTCATGATGGCAACCGTTGTGCGCTTCTGGCCATCGATTGCCACCACCTCTCCCTGCGCGATCGTGAGCGTGCGGCCCGCCTTGACCACGCGTCCCTCGGCAAGGAAGCGCTGGCCCTTGGCTGGCGTCAGCAGGTTGATCTTGAACTCGGCCGTGAGCACCGCGGACCCTTCCGGCATCAGGCTAAGGCCGGCATAGCCGCAGGCGCTGTCGAGAATGGTCGAGACAACACCGGCATGCAGGAAACCGTGCTGCTGGCAGATGTGCGGTGCATGGGCCAACGCGATGACCACGCGGCCAGCCTCGACTTCCGCGAGTGTGGCTCCCAGCGTCGACATGATCGTCTGGCGCGCGAAGCTTTCGCTGATCCGATCCCTCATCTGCACCGTCACGCCGCTTCTTCCTGCTGCACCGCTTCTTCTCGCCGCAACATGTTATCGCGCACGATGGCGATTGCTGCATCATACACTTCAATGCCCGCACCTGCCTTCACGCCCTCGGTGGACAGGTGGCGGCGGAACAGCCTTGCACCGGGCCTGGCCGGAAAAAAGCCCATCAAGTGCTTGGTCATGGCATGCAGACGCGTGCCGCGCGCAAGCTCCGCGACCACATAGCTGCGATACGCCTCGAGCGCCGCGAACCCGTCCGCAACCGCTGGCTCTTCGCCAAAGAGTTCGGAATCGACGCCCAGCAGCAATTCCGGGTTCTGGTACGCGGCGCGCCCCAGCATTACGCCATCCACCACAGCCAGATGCGCTTTTGCCTGTTCAAGCGAGCCGATGCCGCCGTTGATGGACATCGGCACCGCAGGGAAAGCCTGCTTCAGACGATGCACCAGCGGATAGTCGAGCGGCGGCACCTCGCGGTTCTCGCGTGGGCTGAGCCCCTGTAGCCACGCCTTGCGGGCATGCACGATCAGCGCATCGGCTCCCGCCGCGACCACGCTTTCCGCAAAGCCGAAGAGTGTGGCTTCGGGCTCCTGATCATCGACGCCGATGCGGCATTTGACCGTGACGGGAACAGCGACGGCTGCCTTCATCGCGGCGACCCCTTCTGCCACCAGCGCCGGCTCGCGCATCAGGCAAGCGCCGAAGTTACCACCTTGCACGCGATCAGAAGGGCAGCCGCAGTTGAGGTTGACCTCGATATAGCCTTCGTTGGCACAGATGCGCGCGGCCTCGGCCAGGGCCTTTGGGTCGCTGCCACCAAGCTGCACCGCGACAGGTTGCTCCACCGGCGAGAAGCCAATCAACCGCGCCCGGTCACCGTGGATCACGGCCCCGGTGGTCACCATCTCGGTGTAGAGCCGGGCGCGCCGCGACAGGACGCGGTGGAGGACCCGGCAATGCCGGTCCGTCCAGTCCATCATCGGCGCGACGGAGAAGCGGAGTTCGTGGGGTGTCAACATGGATGCCGGTGTTCTGAATCAGCCGTTTCCATGGCGCATCGTGGTGCGGATGCCAATACGTGACATTCTGGCGGCACGAGCCCCCTGCAAGCCAATACCGAAATGCGTTTCGGGTGAAAGACCCCCCCGCTGGTGACGCGGCCCTGCACCGGAAGCACCTGTGCGGACTGCGCGGTTGTCGCGAGTGATTCGGCTCCGTTGCTATTGCCGATTTTGCGGCGTACAAATGCAATTGCCGAAATTTTCTGCATAATAAGTATTCGGCAAAGGTCCTGACGGCCTTCAGGCCTGCAGGCCTTTCATTGAGGAGACGATCCAACAAACGGAGGAAAATACGATGTCTAAGCGTGTCTGTTTCCTACTGCCTTTAGCGTTCGTGATCTCTGCAAACCTGCCCCAGATGGCATCGGCCCAGGCTCCGGGCCTCGCCAGCACCACAGTCCTGACGGGACGCGAGTTGACCTGGGATATGGCATTCCTGCCCGATAATACGATGTTCTTTACGGAAAAGTGCCGTGGTCTGTCCGTTCGGTTGCCTTCCGGCACCGTCAACGCCCTCCTCGGCATGAAGGATTCCAAGGGCTACCCCGAAACCGCGTCCGACCTCTTCTGCAGTGGCCAGGCGGGCATGAGCGGCGTCGCGATCGACCCGGATTTCGCGACAAACCGTCAGATCTACGTCTTCTCTGCATCAAGCCTGACGGCGCCCGGAAGCAATCGGGTCATGCGTCTGACCGTGAGTGCCGACCTGACGAAGGTATCAAACCGAACCGACATCGTCACCGATATCGCCTATAAGGCAGCCGCCAGCAATCACCCGTTCGGCGATGCAGGCGCGCATAACGGCGGGCGGGTCCGCTTCAGTCCCGCAGATGGGTTTCTGTACGTGACCTCCGGCGACACCCACAACGGGATGGTGCCGCAGAGCCCGACGCGGATGGGAGGCAAAGTGCTCCGCATCGACAGAGACGGGAAGGCAGCGCCCGGCAACGGTGCTCCGCAAGGCTTCGACGCGCGCGTGTTTACCTATGGCCACCGCAACCCGCAGGGCATCTGTTTCCGCCCAGGCACCAACGCGCCATACACTGCGGAGAATGGTCCGTGGCACAGCGATGAGGTGACGGCACTTTCGGCTGGCGGCAACGCCGGTTGGGATCCCCGCCCCAATGTTTCGGGTCGTGCTGAATGCCCCGACAACTACTGCGGATATTCGCCAAACCAGATGGGCGCAATGGACCCGAAAGACCGGTCAGCGTTCATGCCGATGACCGATCTCAAGACCTATCCCGCCGCCATGAAGCCTGCCTGGAACAACGATGGCCTTTCCCAAGGCATGTCGGCCTGCACCTTCCTCAGCGGCGCGCAATGGAAAGACTGGAACGGGCGGATGGTCGTGTCATTCATGGGCATCGGCATCCACGGAACACCGGTCGGAAACCGCCTGGATATACTGAACATCACGCCTGATGGCGCATCCGCCAGCAGAACAACGGTGTCCCTGCCGATGCCGGCAGGGCGTTTCCGTTCAACGGTGCAGGGACCGGACGGCAACCTCTATGTCGCCACCGACCAGGGCGACGTTTTCCAGCTGAAGCCGAACTGAGCCTGTTCAGACTCTGCCGCACCGGTTCAGGACCGGTGCGGCATTCCGACTTTCACTGACCGCTTCTCAGAGATCCCGCCTTGGCCGGATCGCAAACGACGGGAGCCCACACATATGATCAAGGTTCACATATCTATTGCGCTCGGCTTTGCTGCGGCGCTGACAGCTTCACCCGCATTCGCAGACGCCGATCTGGCCAAAAGCAAGAACTGCGTCGCCTGCCATTCCATCGAACGGAAAATGATCGGTCCTGCCTACAAGGTTATGGCCGAGAAATATGCCAGCGACGAAGTCGCCCTCAAGACGCTTAGCGAGAAGGTTCGCAAGGGCGGCGGCGGCGTCTGGGGGCCGATGCCAATGCCACCTCAGGCCAACGTTTCGGAGCAGGAAGCCGAAGCTCTGGTGAAGTGGATTCTTTCGCTGAAGTAGATGGGCACAGCCGGAAAACGCCAAGAGATTGAGATCACTACACCTCCTTCATGCCTGGCCAGTTTCCGTGAGCGCTGCAAAGGCACGCGGCTCCCGAACCGGGCCTGCAACCGTTGTTGGCATTGGACGAACGCTCACTGAACATCGGCGGTAGGCGCTTCACAGCGCTTTCGGAACGAGGATCACACCGTCCAAACCCTTGAAATGCGCGTCGCACGTCAACAAGCGTGAACCGCACTCCAACGCCGTAGCATGGACGATGGCGTCCGCCGTCGCGAGCTTGTGGAAAGCACAAATCTCCGCAGCCCGCAGCGCAATCGTCGAATCGAGCGGGACGATGCGGCAAAGCTCCAGATGGGCAAGAGCCTGGTCCATGGCCTCTTCCGCGACTTCACGCCGGAGCCATTTCGACAACTCAAGCTGCACGAGCGTCGGTACGACAACGTCCTCCCGCTGGGGCCAATGCTCCGTAAGCCGATCTCCAACTGGTGAACCGATCAACCATTCGATCCAGGCCGAAGTGTCGATGACCACGCTCATGTGCGGTCATTTCGATCCCGGTAGTCTGTCGAGCGGGCACCCCTCGCGATACCGCGCAGCTCCGACAGTTCGGGAGCAGGCATCAGGATGACGCCCTTGCCCTTTGGCAGAAAGACAAACGACTGCCCGGCCTGCCAGTTCTGGGCCTCGCGCACCTCTTTCGGGATGCTGATCTGGAACTTCGAGGAAAGCTTTGTCTGCAGTGTCATCTTACATACTCGCAATCGATCATCACATCGTAAGATAGCACATCAGTTTCGCCTTGTCGTGCCCCCCCTCAGATCGCCGATATCCGCCAGCACTCCGGATAGCTGCCATAGTCCGACGTGGTCACGCCGTTGCGCGCACTGCCCGGATAGGCTGGCAGCGCCGGCACCACGAGGAGCCGCAACACGGCCGTCTGGCCAACCTTCAGCAACCCCGCATGCACGGCGGCCGCCCCGATCACGCTGTCGCGCGTGTAGGGGTCAGAGCCCCAGACCTGGCCTTCCAGTTGGCCGGTGATGCGGAAATAGTAGGTCGCGCCCGGCTTGTCGCAGAGCCCGTGCATGGAGCTTGGCGCATCGGCCGCGACGTAGTTGCCGACCAGCAGCTTCTTCAGCTGCTTCGACGAGAGTTTCCCGCGCCGGTCGAAATAGGCGACCAGTTCCTGAACCGCTTTCATGTTCCTTGTCTCCATTTGTTCACGACGACGCGCCCATGGCGATGACCCGGCCGTAGGGCGGCGAGAAGTTTGTGCTTGCGCCCGGCACCGCCCAGAGCACGGCGTAAGGCGTGGGCTCGGTCGGGTAGGTGATGTCGCCGTCGGTGATGACGATGGCAGCCGAGACACGCGGGTCTTCTGCCAGCGTCAGCAGCGCCGGCGTCAGGTCACTGCCGCCGTAGCCCTTGACCTCGTATTCGGCGAGTTCGCTCGGCCCCAGCATCTCGTCGGAGGTGACGGCGGTGTCGCACTGGATGACGCGGATCTCGTCAATACCCGTCGCCTCGCAGAAATCCGCGATGGCACCCAGCGCAGCCGGGATCTCCCCGCTCATGGAGCCGCTGGTATCGAGCACCACATTCAGCATCATGGAATAGCGCTGGCGGCCGGGCATGACGATGTCGGTGCGCTCCGCCCCCCGGCGCGAGGCGCGGTTGAAGGTGCGCTCGCCGGGCGACACGCCCTCAAGCCAGCGCTGCAGCGCCACCTGCCAGGGCGTGCGGTAGATGCCGCGCAGCGCCCTCACCTGTTTCTGGCCTGTGCCGGGATCGCTACCGCGACCGCGCATCAGCCCCAGGGCCTTCGCCATGGCCATGCCCTTGGCGGCGAGATTGCGCATGGCGCGGGCACGCGCCTCCTGCTCGGCCGCACCTTCAGGAAACATCTCCTTCTCTTTCTGCACGTCCAGCACATCGCCAACGTCGCCGGAAGAGGACTGGCGCGCGGAGGAAAGTACCTGTTCGATACTGACGATCTCGCCTTCCCAGACACGGGTGCGGGCACTGGTGGCATGGCCCGAACGGCGCATCTCCAGCACGATTTCCTCGGCGGAACGCTCGCGCGCCCCGGGCATATCAAGCCCGCCGGCGGGGATGGCCGAGACGCCGAGCGCATGCCGCAGGATATCGTTGATGATGTAGTCGTGTGCGTAGTTGAACTCCAGCCGGCTGGAGCCCGCCGCGCGGTCATGGGTGCGCAGCGCCAGATGCAGCAGTTCATGCGCCAGCACGAAAACGAGATCGCTGGCCGACAACCGCGCGGTGAAAGCGCGGTTGGCAACCATCCGCCCCGAGGCGAAGATGCCCATGGTCGGCACGCTGTCATCGAGCGCCACGCGCACCGCCGCCGCCAGACCGGCCAGATGCGGCAGCGGCACGGTGACCATGCGCAGTCCCTGCGCAATGCGCGCAAGGGTCGCCTTGTCGGCGGCGGCAGTTGCAAGCGCCTCGCTCATGCCGCTGTGACCTTGCGCAGCAGGTCGAACATCGCCTTGTCCGCGCCAATCGCTCCCCATTTCTCGACCATGTCGGCCACCAGGATGAGCTGGTTTTCCGCCGGCAGGCTCTTGAGGAAAGCGTTGACCACGCGTGGCGGCAGGTTGTCCGCCCGGCCATCGCGGACGTACTGGCGGATGCAATCGAGAATGAACCAGCGGGCGGCGTCGCCCTTCGGCATCAGCTCCGGCTCGCGCATGTAGCGCTCCAGCGGTTGCATCGCGCCAATCGACTCCTCGGCAAGCGCGCAGAACACTGCCGCATCCTCGGGCGAAAGCCGGCCGAAGGCCAGCGCGCGCCGGGTATCATTGGCCAGCACGCCGGCTTTCTCGGCCAGGTCCAGCGCCCGCGACAGCAGCGACCATGCGCGCGGCGTGGAGAACGGTACGGGGTCGGATGGCACGGTGCGCATCAGCGCGTCCGGCACCGTCTGGATGAAGCCCCGGATCTCGGCGCGCACACCATTGCGCT
>JBOFUS010000398.1:0-1378 GCA_051652685.1 Beijerinckiaceae bacterium | reverse complement strand
ACCTATCACAACTGGACCCGCGCCGTGCGCGAGCACCGCGACATCACGCTGGATCTGGATGCGCTGCTGAGGCTCTCTGCGGTGCTCGGCGTGCATCAGGCGCTTCAGGTGCTGCACGGAACTGAGGCCGACGGCATCGCCTGGCTGCGCCGGCCAAACCTTGCCATTGTCTTCGGCGGCCAGACCCCGCTCGACCTGCTGACGTCGGGCTCACAGGACGCCATCCTGACGGTGCGACGGTTTCTGGATGCCGCGCGCGGCGGGCTTTCCATGACTCCAAATGCTGTCGACCGGGACTTTGTGCCTTACGGGGATGCGGACATCGTCTTTTCGTGAACGCTGTTCATTCGTCTGCGCCTCAACCCGCGTACCGCTTGATTCCCTCGCGCTTCCCTCCCATCGGCCTCTTCGACACGGTGGCGAGCGCCGCTGATCTTGCGGCCGTGATGGAGCTTGTCGGCTGGACGAACGACCGGCTCGTGGCGCATCGGCTGGCGCGGCTTCCTGTGGAAGAGTGGGTCTTCGGCCGGCCGAATGCCAGCGTGGTGATGGCGGCCTTCCTGCACGGCGCGCCGGCGGGCGGGCGCTTCAACGGAACTGATATTGGCGCGTGGTATGCGGCAGCCGACATCGTGACGGCGGCTGCCGAAGTCGGCCACCACCTGCGCCGCGAGGCGTTCGACGGCGCGTTGCAACGTCTCTCCCGCGTCTTTCGCGCCTACTCCTGCAGGCTTGCGGGCAACTACCGCGACATCAGGGGAGCGCTTTTGCCCTCGCCTGCCCTCCATGCTTCCGACAGCCATGCGGCCGGGCAGCTGTTCGGCGAGGGGTTACGGGCAACGGGTGCGGCAGGTGTTCTCTACGACAGCGTTCGCCGTCGCGGTGGGGTCAACGTTGCGGCCTTCCGTCCGCGCAATATTCTCGATGTCACGCAGACAGAGCATTTTGAGATTACGGCCCGGCTCGACGCGCCAAGCCTCCGCGTCCGCAGGCTTTTTGCCTGACGCACTTGCCCCTGCTGTCCGGAGCCTCTAGATTAGAAGTGTTCCAATTTGAGGTCTGCCATGCTGCCGCGCTTTTCCCTGCCGGGGATGTCGGGACGACGTCCTTTCTCGAAGCTCAACGAACAGGAAGTGCTCGCGCTCGCGATCTCGGCGGAGGAGGAGGATGGCCGCATCTACGCTGCTTATGCCGCAAGGTTGCGCAAGGATTACCCCTCCTCGGCAGCTGTTTTCGATGGCATGGCGCAGGAGGAGGACGGCCATCGCCGCCGGCTGATCGAGGCCTATCAAACACGCTTCGGCGATGTGATCGTCCCTGTCCGCCGCGAGCATGTCTCGGATTTCTATGCCCGCAAGCCTGTCTGGCTGATCGAGAA
>JBOFUS010000397.1:0-4262 GCA_051652685.1 Beijerinckiaceae bacterium | reverse complement strand
ATCCGGAGGCGTTGAGGCCCATCGCGCTTCGGCGTATAGCGACGCCCACGGGGAGCAGATGGATTCGGGAGTTTGGCATGATCGGGGGAGATATCATTGTCATGGAGAGCTACCGTCCAACGGAGGATGAGACCTTCATGAGCGAGCGGCAGCGGGATTATTTCCGCCGCAAACTGGTTGCCTGGAAGGACGAAATCCTGCGTGAAGCATCTGAAACGATTCTTGCGCTGCAAAACGAGAATGACAATCATCCCGACATTGCTGATCGCGCCTCGTCTGAGTCCGACCGCGCCATCGAGTTGCGCTCCCGTGACCGCCAGCGCAAGCTGATCTCGAAGATCGAGTCGGCGCTGGCCCGCATCGACGACGGCAGCTATGGTTACTGCGAAGAAACAGGCGAACCTATTGCGCTGCGCCGCCTCGACGCCCGCCCCATCGCCACACTGACAGTGGAGGCCCAGGAGCGCCACGAGCGCCGCGAGCGTATCTACCGCGACGACTGAGCTTTCATTCCATCGCGCTTGTCACTCAGGCCCGGAGCGAACTGTGCTCCGGGCCTTTTTATTGCGCGGCTGCAAGCGCGCGGTGCGACGACACCATCTTTCAAGATTGATTAACCATAACAGGACCTTGGGAATTAACCTTACCTGTTTCTGATCCGCCTTAACCGGGCAGAAAGGTTACCCGGGCATTCTTCTCACATCGACGGACAGAACGTCTGCGTATCTCCGGCCAGAATGGTCGGAGGCAAGAAGTTGCAAACCGAACCAGAAAGGTTCCGCCCTCATGGCCTCCTCAGTCGCCCTTTCCATTGGTATCCGCACGTCCCTTTTCGCGCTCGGTGATATCGGCAGCCAGACCGCCATCGCCAACAAGCGCCTCGCCACCGGCAAAAAGGTGAGCGAAGCCATCGACAACCCGCTGAACTTCTTCCTCGCCAAGGGTTTCGACAAGAACCGCACCGATCTCGCCAATCTGCTTGATGGTCAAAACGTGGCGCTTGGCACCCTGAACAAAACCGTCAAAACCATCGAGAGCATTTCGAAGCTGGTCGAGCAGGTACAGGCGCTTGCCCGCCAGGCCCGCCAGAGCAGTGATGCGACGGCCGGCGGCGCACGCGAAATCCTCGGTGTTCAGATTGCAACGACCCTCAACCAGATCACAGAACTGACACGAGATGCGGGCTTCAACGGCAAGAACCTTGTCGGTCGCACGCCGGACACGCTGCGCATTGACTTCAACAACGAGACCGGTGTCGGCCAGACATTCCTGAACGCGACCGGTGTCGATCTGCGCTTCAACAGCACGCTGCTCGGATTTGGCGGAGTGGCAGATGGATTCACCACTCCGGCAGTTGCCGCACCGGGCGTTGAAGTCACGTCATTCACGGCCGGCCAATGGACCAACGATGTCGCCGGCAATGGCCGCATCGACGCCCTGATCACCCGCTCCGCGACGGCGCTGAACAGCCTGCAGAGCACGGCTTCCACCTTTGCGGTCAACCTGTCGATCCTGCAGGTGCGCCTCGACTACTCGAGATCACAGCAGCGCACGCTGGCGACGGCGTCGGATGCAATCACGCTCGCCGACGTCAACGAGGAAGGCGCGAGCCTTGCCGCGCTTCAGACCCGCCAGCAGATTGCCGTGCAGGCGCTCAGCCTCGCCAACCAGGCCGATCAGGGCATCCTGCGTCTGTTCTAAGTCTTCAAGAGCTTCCGCCCCGGTTGCTTATCACGCCGGGGCGGCGGGCGGCGGCGCCAAGACCAAACCGTCGCCGCCCGTATTTCTTTCCCTTGTTTCCCGTCTTCCCCCGCGCCGGTTCCTGTTTTGCGTACGGCGCGGGCGAACCCTTCGAGAATGATGAAGATCAGTTCCCCCTGAACCTGCTCCCCTGGCTATGAGGGCGCGGGTGCAAGCGGATTCAGGCAACTGGGCGGCCGAAGGGTCGCCCGTTTTTTCGCTCAGGACTGAAAGTTCGTTTCCCGTCATTGCGAGGAACGAAGCAATCCAGTGCGACATTTCAACCGTCGTAGCCCGTGGCCAGCGTAGCGCTGGATTGCTTCGCTACGCTCGCAATGACGGTGCAGCTTCGCGCTTTTCCATCAGCAGCAACATTGTCCCATCGGCAAAGGTGGGATGGCCAATGCAGGGCTCGACGGCCTTTTCCCGGTAGCCACAGCTGGCATAGAGCTTGAGTGCCGGGCTGTTGGCATCATTGACGATCAGCGTCACCGGGACGCGACCGTTGTTGCGCGCCAGAGTGTCGGCAAGCCCCAGAAACTCACGCCCCACGCCCCGGCCGCGCGCAAAGGGCGCGACCGCGAGTTCCCTGACAAACAGCGAATCTGACGCCTGACGCATCAGCGCAAAGGCCCCCTGCTGCTGGGGCGGCGTGTCGTCGATGTCGTGAATCGGCTGCGATCCCAAAAGGTTGAGCAACATCATGCCCGCGATGCGGCCCTCGATCTCGGCCACCACGAAGCGCGGATAGCCAAGCTCGCAGCCGGCGTCCGAAACCTCGATCCGGCCACGCTGCCGCCAACTTTCGCCGGGCGCACGCACACGCTCCCAGGCTTCGCGGATGCCACCCCAGCTCGACATGACAAGCAGGTCGACCAGCGCATCCACATCGCGAAGTGTCCCGGAACGGAACGACAAATCACCCGACATGGCACTGCATAACATTCGCTAACGTTTGGTTAACCAGTTTTCTTCATACTTTTTAATGGTCCGGTCAGGCCTCTCGGCAGCCGGAGCCCAGAATCGGCTCTCACCGGAGGCAGACATGCCTGGCGACATCGTTCTCTCCCGCGGCATCAGAACCAATCTCCTGTCGCTGCAGAACCATTCGAGCAATCTCGAGATCAGCCAGGAGCGCCTGGCCACCGGCCGGCGCGTGAACTCCGCGCTCGACAACCCGCTGAACTTCTTTCAGGCCGACAACCTGCGCCAGCGCGGCAAGGATCTCAGCGGGCTGCTGGACCAGATCGGCATTTCCGTCGAGACACTCAAGACGACCGGAAAGGCCATCGAGGGCTTGCAGCGCCTCGCGGAATCGGCCGTTGGCATCCTCAGGAATGCAGCGAACACGACGGACAACAACATTCGCGAGCAGGCCCGCGCTTCATTCGAAGAGCTCAAGAACCAGCTGAACAATCAGGTGTTTGACGCAAACTTCAACGGAAGGAACCTGCTGAACGGTGGCGATCCCTCCGCGACCTTCAACGGCGTTTTCGACCTGCGTGTCTCGTTCAACGAGACACGCACCACGCAGCTCGACATTCAGGCGATCAATCTCAGGGCGACGGGATTCGGTGCCACAGGCTCGACGATTGCCTCACCTGTGACGGCGGTTGCCCCGGACGTCGCCGCGCCAGGTGGCGGCTTTACAGCACGCGCCGCCGCCGACTACGCCTCAGGCGCCGTGGGTGATGCCACGATCCAGCGCGATCTCGCCTACCTCCAGAGCTATATCTCGTCGATCCGCGGTGCGGCGTCGAACTTCGGCATCAACCTGACGATCCTGCAGAACCGTCAGCAGTTCACCAAGGACTCGGTTCTCACCCTCAATGTGGGTGCCGACAGCCTCGTGCTGTCTGATCAGAACGAGGAAGGCGCGAAGCTCCTGTCGCTCCAGACGCGCCAGCAGTTGTCCACCCAGGCGCTCAGCCTTGCCAACCAGGCGGATCAGGCGGTTCTCCGCCTCTTCGGCTGAGGAGGCGACCATGGCCCTCAAGGTCGAACTCAAGCCCGGCGAAAAGATCATCATCGGCACGGTCGCTCTCAGGAACGGCGACCAGCGCGCCCGCTTCTTCATCGAGGGGCAGGCCCCCATCCTGCGCGAGAAGGACATTCTCACCGCCGAGCGCTGCGACAGCCCGGCCAAGCATCTCTATTTTGCAGTGCAGCTGATGTATGTCGAAGGCTCCATCGAGAAGCACCACGATCTGTATTTCCAGTTCGCGCAGGATTTCGTGCGCGCCGCCCCCAGCGCTACCGCCCTCATCGCCGAGATCAATAACCGCATCTTAAGCGGTGACTTCTACAAAGCTCTGAAAACCGCGAAGGAACTGATCGCCTATGAGCAGAAGCTCATGGCGTCGGTCGCGGAACCGCAGAGGGGCGTGAATGACGAATCCGGCGCAGGCCTACGCAAGGACGGCGCAGCAGACGCTGCAGGGTCGTGATCTCGAAGCCCATGTTCTCCTGAAATCCGCGGCCCGGTTGCAGGGCATCCGCGACAATTTCGAGCTTCGCAAGGG
>JBOFUS010000396.1:0-13496 GCA_051652685.1 Beijerinckiaceae bacterium | reverse complement strand
TGATGCCGGTCAGCTTCTCGAATGCGTCCTTGAAGGGACCGTATTCACGCTGGAGCGACTCGAGGCCGTCAACGTCCGTGACGGCAAAGGAAACCTTGTCCTGCGCGGCGGCAGGCGAAAGCTGCGCGCCAAGCAGCGCTACGCCTGCGGCAAAAGCGGAAAGGATAGTACGGCGGTTGAACATGTCGGAGCCTCCAGGCGCGAAAGACGTCGGTCGTGGACGTGTCGCTAGGGAGGCCGCGCAACAGCTTTATGACAGGAAACAGCTGATCATTTCACGCCGGTGGCCGTCATGGAGAATGCGCCGAACATTCCCGGCGAGGCGACGCCCCAGAGCAGTCCCGGCCCCGCGCCGGGAGGCTGGGCGAAGGTTACCCGCGCCGTGCGTGGCTTTGGCGTGGTCGAGGATTTGTCGATCCTGTGGCCAGCAACCGGCGTGTAGGCGACGTCGCAGGCGACCGCCGACCAACCTTCAGGCAGCCCGGATAACTTGACCGGCGACGGGGCACCGCCTGCAAGGTTGAAGCGGGTCTGCCCCGTGAAAACGCCGTAGGAGCGCCCGCAGAGGCCTGCCGGCCGAAAGCCGCCTCCTGGCTCCACCAGCGCCTGCAAGACAGAGAGTGGATCGACCACGCCTGATTTGTGTGCATCTGTCACCGGCTCGCGCACCGCAGCAGGGTTGTCGGGAATGCTGACATCCAGCGTTCCGACGCGCCCGCCAGCCACCGCCATCGCGACCTTGCCAGGCCCTCGACTGGTAACGCCGGTAAAGCTGAACGCGCTGCTGCCCGGCTGCCCGCGCGAAGAAAGGTTGGCGCTCGTCGCGTTCTTGCCCGCTCCTGACTGGCTTGAAGCACTGACCTGTCCCGCCGCGACATTGGCGGAGGCAGCAACTTTGCCAAGCTCGAAGGGGCCGCCGACCTTTGCCACCAGCGCAAGCGCCGTTGAACCGCCGTTGGGAGAGAGCGACAGCGTGGCCGTGCCGATGGGCAGGCCCGCCACGGCGAGCGCATAGGTGACCACCTGCTGTTGGGCGGCTGTGGTGGCCGGCGTCAGGATCATCGCCGCAAGGCAGGCGGAGGCGCAGGAAGCGAGCTGCATTCGATCTTTCGGCATGTGAAATCCGGCGAATGGACAATGGTCAGGGGATCGCTTTCTAGAACGCCACGCCTGAACGGACGTTGAAAGGAGAGGCATGGCAGAATTCAGGCAGTTGGCAGCTGATGTCCGGCAAAGCGCGCGCGCAAAGCCGTCTTCTGGATCTTTCCTGTCGACGTATGCGGGATCTCATCCGCCAGGACCACGTCATCCGGCATCCACCAGCGCGCGATCTTGCCATCCAGAAAGGCCAGAAGCGACTCGCGCGTCGGCCGTCTGCCGGGTTTGCCGACGATCACGAGCAGCGGCCGTTCGTCCCACTTCGGATGTGCAATGCCGATGACGGCCGCTTCGGCCACGTCGGGATGTCCCATGGCAAGGTTCTCGATTTCGATGGAGGAAATCCACTCGCCGCCGGACTTGATCACGTCTTTGGCGCGGTCGGTGATCTGCATGTAGCCATGGGCGTCGATGGTCGCCACATCACCGGTGTCGAAGAACCCTTCATCATCGAGAATATCGCCGCCGTCGCCGCGATAGTAAGTCTTCGCCACACCCGGTCCGCGCGTCTTGAGGCGGCCAAAGCTCTCCCCGTCCCAGGGTTTGACCATGCCGTCGTCGCCTGTGATTTTCATTTCGACGGTGAAGGGTGGATGCCCCTGCTTCGCCTTGAGCGCCTGACGGGTTTGCTCGTCCATCGCCTCTGTTTCCGGCTTCATCGAGCAGAATGAGCCCAGTGGGCTCAGTTCTGTCATGCCCCAGGCGTGGGCAACCTCGACGCCGTAGCGCTTCTCGAAGATCTCCGTCATGGCGGGCGGGCAAGCGGAGCCGCCAACCACCACGCGGTTGAGGGCGGAGAGTTTCCCGCCGGTTGCTTCCAGATGCTGGAAAAGCCCCAGCCAGACGGTCGGCACGCCGGCGCTGATCGTGACGCCTTCTGTCTCGAAAAGGTCGTGCAGGCTCGCGCCGTCGAGCTTCGGCCCTGGCATCACGAGGGCCGCCCCCGCCATGGGCGCGGCGAAGGCGAAGCTCCAGCCATTGGCGTGAAACAGCGGCACGGCCGGCATCGCCACATCGCGGGAGCCAAGCCCAAGGAAGTCGCGGTTGTTGACGGCCAGCGTGTGCAGCACGTTGGAGCGGTGCGAGTACACCACGCCTTTCGGATCCCCCGTCGTGCCCGAGGTGTAGGCCATGCCGCAAGCGGCGTTCTCGTCGACAGGCAACCAGTCGAAATCGCCGTCCGCTTCTGCGATCCACTCTTCATAGGGAACCGCGTTGGGCAGCGTGGTGGAGGGCATATGCGCGGCGTCCGCGAGCACCACGAAGCGGCGGACACCCGGAATGTGCCCCTGTATGCCTTCCAGCAGCGGCAGGAAGGTCAGGTCCGTCAACAACACGCGGTCGTCGGCGTGGTTGATGATCCAGGCAATCTGGTCATGGAACAGACGCGGGTTGACCGTGTGGTAGACGCAGCCCGCGCCGGTGATGCCATACCACGCCTCCAGATGCCGGTGGGTGTTCCAGGCAAGCGTCGCCACGCGGTCACCGGGCTTCAGGCCGTCACGAACGAGCCTCTGCGCAAGTTGCAGCGCGCGTGCCCGCACAGCCGCATAGTCGGTGCGATGAAGCGGTCCTTCGACAAGCCGGCTTACGATCTTTCGGCCGCCATGCTGGATCGCGGCGTGGTCGATGATGCGGTGGATGCGCAGCGGCCAGTCCTGCATCAATCCTGGCATCATCCCACCCATGTCTTTCCCCCGATTTGCAGCAGTCAGCCTTCATCCGGCTCTGTCGCGGTAAGCATGCGCCGGATGGTGGATTGCGCAAGCCCGGCTTCGCGCTTATCGGGGCTTCAAAGGGTTAAAGAAATGCCAGATGCCATTACACCGGAGCGGCTCTATTTCCGGTTCATTCGCCTGCACCAGCGGGTCTTCGCCGAGATGGCGCAGACGCTGAAGCCGACGGGTTTGTCGGTGCCGCAGTTTGATGTGCTCTCGACGCTTACCGAGCGTGAGGGGCTGTCGCAGAGCGATCTGGCGGCGCGTCTTTATGTCACCAAGGGCAACGTCTCGGGGCTCGTCGACAGGCTGGTCGATGCCGGCTTCGTCGAGCGGCGGGCCACGCCGGGAGACAGGCGTTCCCATAGTCTGCATCTGACGGACCCTGGCCGCAAGGCAGCAGACCTCGGCATCCGTCTCCAGCGGGAGTTTGTCGATGAGACCCTTGGGGGACTGCCGTCTTCGGATCTGGCGGGCCTCGATGGTTTCATGACCGCGTGGCGTGACCGCGTGCGCGGCCGCTCGACCCGCCGCCACGGTGGCGCATGAGCGCTGACCCGCTGCTTCTGCCTGTGGCAACGCAGCGAAGGCTGCTCCAGGAGCGCAGGGTTTCTTCCGTCGAACTGCTCCGGCTCACGCTGGACCGGATCGACGCCCTTAACCCGTCGATCAATGCGGTTGTTGCTCTGGATCGCGAAGCTGCGGCCATCGCGGCAGCCGAGGCTGACCGGCGCATCGCTGTTGGCGAAGCGCGGCCACTGGAAGGCCTGCCCGTGACCATCAAGGACGCTTTCGACACGGCGGGCCTGTCTTCCACCGGCGGCAACCCGGCCTATGCCGGCCGGATGCCCGACAGGGACGCCGTCGTGGTCGAGCGCCTGCGCCGTGCGGGCGCGATCATCCTTGGCAAGACGAATGTTCCTGTCTTTTCCGGCGATTTCCAGAGCTTCAATCCCATTCACGGTGTGGCCAACCACCCGTGGAACCCGGCATTCTCGCCCGGCGGTTCATCAGGCGGCGCCGCTGCCGCTGTCGCGACCGGCATGGCGAGCTTCGAGATCGGTTCGGATCAGGGCGGCTCGGTACGCTGGCCCTGCGCCACCAACGGCGTGACGGGCCTGCGCACGAGCTGGGGGCTGGTCTCCAGCTGGGGCGTCATTCCGCCGCCGCCGGAAAAGCGCACCGAGCGCAACGTGGAGCTGGTCGCTGTCGGTCCCATCACACGCCATGCGTCCGATCTGCCGTGGCTCACGCAGCTGATCGCCGGCGGTCGGCAGGCGGCGCAGCCAGGCCCGGTGCTGGCAGCGCCGCGATTTGCGTCGCCGAAGGGTTTGCGCGTTGCGGTCTGGGCAAGCGATCCGCTGGCCTCGACCGATGCGGAAGCCGCCGAAGCCGTGCGCCTCGCTGCCCGGTTGCTGGCCGACGAGGGCGCAATCATCGACGAAACGGCACGGCTGCCGGCCTCCTTCGCGGAGATTTTCGAGGTCTTTGCGCTGCTCAACCACTGGATCGTCGGCTACGGCCTGCCGGCCCGCATCCGCGACAAGATTGCCTCGCGGGCGGGGCTCTATGCATCCGGCGATCTTTCGCACGCAGCTTTGCAAGCGCGGGGCGCGCGCATGACCCCGGGATTTTATCAGGAAGTGGATAGCCGCCGGAAGCGGCTGATCCGGCAATGGGCGGCGTTCTTCCAGCGCTTTGATGTGTTGATCTGTCCGGCAGCACCCGTTGCCTCGCTCCGGCACGATCACGAACCCAACATCATGAAGCGGACGCTGCCGGTGAATGGCACGCCCGTGCCTTATCTCGATTTCCTGCACTGGGCTGCACCGGCGGCCGGTGCCAACCTCCCGGCGGCGGTCGGGCCGGCGGGATACACGATCGATGGCCTGCCGCGCGGCGTGCAGATCATCGCGCCATTCATGGAAGATCTGACGGCCGTCGCCGTCGCGGGAATACTGCAAGACCTGCAAGGTGGGTTCGCACCACCACCTTACGTTGCAGGGCTGACCTAAAAATCGCCTTGATTTTAGGGCTGGGGTCGCGTTTTGCTGCCGCAGACGGGGTGGCCTGCGCGGGTTGCGGCGAGATGGGGCGCGAATGGACATGATGACGACACTATCACTCAAGCGTATCGTGGCTGCTGGCCTGGTCGCGGCTTCATTCGCCTTTGTTCCCGCTGATCAGGCGCAGGCCCAGTCGGCCAGCTGCCAGGGCGATTTCGCCAAGGTTATGCAGCCGCGTATGGACCTGATCCAGCGTATCAACGGCTTTGCCAAGAAGCGCCCTTCCGCAGGCCAGGCCTGTTCGACGCTCGGCCAGCTTGCCGCCGCCGACACGCGGCTGATCAAGTGGATGGAAGAAAACAAGGACTGGTGTCAGATCCCAGATGATCTGCTGGAGCAGGTCAAGGGCTCGCAAGGCCAGGTCTCACGCTCGCGCGGGCAGGCCTGCAATGCGGCAAAGCAGCAAGCCTCGCAAATCCAGCGCGCCAGAGCGCAACAGCGGGCTGCCCAGCAGCAGCAAGCCGGGGGTGGCGGCGCGCCCGCTGTCGGTTCCGGTGTTCGGCTGCCATCAGGCGCTCTGTGAGCGCAGGACAACCATGAGAGCGCGCATCGCCGCGCCGGCCGACGCGCCCCGCGGCAATCTGGTTGATCGCTTCGCACCGTCTCGCTGGCGGCCCTTTCTCCGCATGGCGCGGATAGACCGGCCGATTGGCTGGCAATTGCTGGTTCTACCTTGCTGGTGGTCGGCGGCACTCGCCGGCATTGCGTCTGGCACCGGCATAAACATCTGGCACTGCATCCTGTTCCTGATCGGCGCTGTCGCCATGCGTGGCGCGGGCTCGACATGGAATGATATCGTCGACCGCGATCTCGATGGCCGGGTCGAGCGTACGCGCAACCGCCCGCTGCCTTCGGGCCAGATCACACCGAGGGCAGCGGCCATCTTTGCCGGCGGGCTCTCGCTTCTCGGACTTGCCGTGCTTCTGTCGTTCAACAGTTTCGCCATCGGGCTCGGCTTCCTGTCGCTGCTGCCGGTCGCGGTTTATCCGTTCATGAAGCGGATCACGGATTATCCCCAGTTCGTGTTGGGTCTGGCATTCTCATGGGGCGCGCTCATGGGTTGGGCGGCTGTGTTCGCTTCGCTCTCGGCTGCGCCACTGCTGCTCTATGCGGGGGCGGTGCTGTGGGTGATCGGCTATGACACGATCTATGCGCTGCAGGATGTCGAGGACGACGGCATTGTAGGCATCCGCTCCACTGCGCTCAAGTTTGGCGCTCGCGCGCCGCAGCTTGTCGCGGGTTGCTACACGGGGACAGTGATCCTCGTCGCCGCTTCCTTGAGCCTTGTGCCGGCCGCGTTGTTTGCCTGGCTTGGACTTGCCGGATTCGCTGCGCATCTTGCCTGGCAGGTCTCGCGGATCGATCTTGCCTCATCGGAGCGTTCGCTGGCGCTGTTCAGGTCGAACTGGCACGCCGGCCTGATTCTGGCGGCAGGTCTCGCGCTCGATACGCTGGTCTGATCAGAGCCACTTCTTCTGCTTGAAGATGACGTAGGGTACCACTGCCGCGAAGACCATGAACCCCAGCGCCATCGGATATCCCCACTCCCACTCCAGCTCCGGAAACCACTTCTTGAAGTTCATGCCGTAGATCGAGGCGATCAGCGTCGGCGGCATCATCACAACAGACATGACCGAGAACAGCTTGATGATCTTGTTCTGCTCGATGGAGACGAGGCCTAGCGTCGCCTCAAGAATGAACTGGATCTTGCTGTTGAGGAAGTTCGCGTGTTCCTCGATCGATTGCACGTCGCGAACCGCCGTCCGCCATTCGGACTGAAACCCCGACGTGCGCTGCGGCCTCTGCATGTTGGCGGAGAGAAACAGCAACATGCGTTCGAGGCTGACCATACTCTCGCGCACATTGGAAATGAGGTCGCCGTAACGTCCAAGGCTGCGGATCACCTTCTGGTAGGCGTCGCCCTTTTCCGCCGCGCCCACCTCACGCTCGAAGACATTGCGCGAGGTCATCTCGATGTCATCGCCGACCTTGCGCAGGATTTCGGCCGCGCGGTCGATGACGGTCTCTATCAGCCCGTCCAGCACCGCCTCCGGCTGGTGGCCGCAGCCGCCCGGCTTGATGGCGCGGTTGGCAAACATCTGGAACGAACGCGGCTCATCATAGCGCACGGTGACAATCGCGCGCTCCGTCAGGATGAAAGACACCGGCACCAGTTTCGGGGCCTGCGTATCGGAATGGCAAAGGATGCGCGCCGTCATGTAGCGGGCGCTGTTCTCGGTGTAGAGCAGGCTCGACGGCTCGATATCCTGCATCTCGTCCCGCGTGGGGATTTCGATGCCCAGCCACGACTCAACGATGCGGTCATCGTCGCGCGTCGGCTCGATCATGTCGATCCAGACGGTCGTCGGAACGATGTCCTCGCCGTGCTGCAGGATATGGCGCTCCAGGAAACCCTGTTCGCCACCGGGCGACTTCTCGCCCGGCTTGTGGACTATGATCATGACGCGCCTTCCGTGACCAACAGAGGCCTAGCGTCCGCTTATGACGATTGGCGGACAGCTTTCAAGCTGACGGGTGGCAGGCTGTCGGCCGGCACGAAGAAATCGGGTGCCAGATCCTGGGTCGGGTCAACGCGGTACTTGTCGAAATCGGTCACGCCACGGCTTGTCATGAAGGTGTCGTCGATCAGGAACTGGCCCGTTAACTCGCGCGACGGGGTCGTGAAGATCATGTGCGCCGCATCCGCAAGAATCTCCGGTGTGCGGGATGCCTTCATCAGCGTCTCGCCGCCCAGCAGGTTGTTGACGGCGGCGGTGGCGATGGTGGTGCGTGGCCACAGCGCGTTGACGGCGATGCCCGGCTTGCGCAGCTCGCCCGCCAGCCCCAGCACGCAGAGGCTCATGCCGTATTTGGCTATGGAATAGGCGAGGTGGGGCGAAAACCACTTCTCGCTCATGTCGAGCGGTGGCGAGAGCATCAGAATATGCGGGTTCGCGGCCTTCGCCAGATGCGGTATGGCGAACTTGGACACCATGAAAGTGCCGCGCGTGTTGACCTGGTTCATCAGGTCATAGCGCTTCATGTCCACGTCCAGCGTGCGCGACAGGTTGATGGCCGACGCATTGTTCACGACGATGTCGATGCCGCCGAAGGTCTCGACGGCCTTTGCAATCGCCCCCTTGACGCTTTCCTCGTCGCGCACGTCCACCGTCAGCGGCAGCGCCTTGCCACCGGCCTTCTCGATGGCCTCGGCAGCAGTAAAGATCGTGCCTTCCAGCTTGGGATGAGCCTCCGCCGTCTTGGCGGCGACGACGATGTTCGCGCCGTCCTGCGCGGCGCGAAGCGCGATCGCAAGTCCGATGCCGCGCGAGGCACCGGTGATGAAGAGAGTCTTGTTGTTGAGCGTCATGGCCTAGTCCTTTCGGATGTTCATTTCCACGAAGTCGACGGTCAGTTCGTCGGCAATGATGATGTAGATGAGGTCAATCGCCGGGTGCAGGCCACCCGGCTCCGCGCTGAATGAGAGAATCCGATGACCGCGCCCCCGGAAGCGAATAGACTGCCCCACGATGTGCCCGCTGGTGCGCAACAGATCCTCCACCCCTGACCACCAGAAGCGACAGCTGGGATACTCCTCGAACAACCGGTCGATCTGCCCCCTCGCGGCTGTTTCAAATGTCAGTTCGTAACCGTTCTTACCGGGACCAAGGAGCATCTTCAGTCAATTCTTCTCTATCCTTCGAGCCCAGTTCAATGCGTGTTCGTCGATCGGTTTGAGGAAGGCAGCAGCGGCGGCTCTTGTCATCGAAATCGTTTCGCCGAGTTCGAGCTCTACCCAGATTTCGTCATGCGATATCTCACTGATTTCAGCAGCCGATTTTGCGCGAACGAATTCGATAACTTCTTCGATCACGTCGCGCTCGTCGGTCGCAAAGACGCTAGCGTCCGGAAGCGTCAGCGATTCAAACTCTCGCCGGCTGTAGTCGACCACCTTGAGCTTGCGCTCGCTGATTGCGCCGCTCCGTCTCAGATGTTCGAGTTCTTCCTCGACGCCTGCGGGTACCGGACCCTGCTCCAGCTTGATGTATTCGCGCCCTGTAATCGTCCGTCCCGTCCGGATGAAGTGATCCCGGTCCGCGAGCCAAGCGATTCTGTTGAGTTTGATTGCGCCAAGTTCTGCGGGACGCAAACTGGCGATTATCCAGTGGAGAAGAGAGCCCAATCGATCATTTCGCATGTTCGACATCGCCTTCCAGATCACCCATGATTTTGTTGGTGTTCAACAAACCCAATTCACTTGACCTTGCTTAGAAACGCCTTGAACGCAGCCTGTGCTTCACCCGATTTCAGGCGCGCCGCAAACAGCGCGGCCTCCTCGTCGATGCGGGCCAGGATATCGTCGCGGTCGCCACGCACCAGCTTGCGGGAGAGTTTGACCGCCTCGCGAGGTTTGGCCGCGATCTCCACTGCCGCCGCCAGCGCGGCCGCCTCCAGCTCCGGGGAAGGCAGCACCGCGTTCGCGAGCCCCGAAGCCACGGCCTGATCGGCGCTAAATGGCCGGCCCATGACCAGCAGCTCAAAGGCGCGGGCATGGCCCATGATGCGGGGCGCGAGCAGACTGGAAGCCGCCTCCGGTACCAGCGCGAGATTGACGAAGGGCGTGGAGAGTTTCGTCCGGTCGCTCACCAGCACATGATCGCAGTGCATGAGCATTGTGGTGCCGACGCCGACCGCCAGTCCGTCCACGCCTGCCACCAGCGGCGTCTCCGACACGGTGAGGGCGCGCAGGAACATCAGCACCTCTTCTCCGAGCGTCCCCTTCATCGCGAAGGCGGCGAAGTCGTTCAGATCATTGCCGGCGGAAAAGACGCCCGGCAGTCCCAAGAACAGCACCGCTCCGACGTTGCGATCCGTGTCAGCCGAGGCGACAGCCTCCGCCATGGTGCGGTACATGGCGGCGGTCAGCGCGTTCTTCTTGTCGGGCCGGTTCATGCGGATGGTGCGCACGCCTTCCCGGTCGGTGGTTTGGATGTGGTCGGTCATTCGGCGGCCATCAGGTTCTTGATTGCATCAGGTGCAAGTTTTTCCCGGGCGTCCAGCACCTCGATGGCGACAAGATGCCCGTCAGCGTCAAAGTCAAACACGACGCCAGGACGCGACTCCTCGGATTCCGTGATCATCGCATCCGAAAAACGCATGTAGAACGCGTCGGATACTGGGTCATACCAGTGCTTCATTTCGACCTCCCCGCGTTTCGATCAAAGAATGCCGTGACAAGCAGCGGCTCTCCCTCAGTGAGCTCGTATACGACGCGCAACCAGCGATTTCCATTCTCCGGAATTCTACGAAACGTCCTTAGGCGACGCTCATGAGCCGGGTCAGGTTCAAGATAGTCCGGCTCGCCGATGGTCGCTATCACCCACCGCAGTTCAATATTCCTTTCAAGAAGCATCTGCGCGGCATGTTGCGTGAGTTTGAGTGGACGCGGGCCACACATTCAATCCGCCTCTACTCCGCAGCATCCAGATACGCACCATTAACCGACGCGGCCCCATCCACCACCGCATGCTCGATTCCCGCCGCCGCGCTCGCCGAATTCTCGGCAAAGAAGCGGCAGTCGCTGATGCGCCGGCCGTGGGCTGGGTCGCTGTCGCCGGCCTGCATGGCCGCGCGGGCCGCAAGCGCCGCTTCCGCCAGATAGGCCCCGCCGGCCGCAAGGCCGAAGAGGCGCAGATAGGGCGTGGCGCCCGCCATGGCTTCGGCTGGCGATGGCCCCATGGTCTTGAGCATCCACTCCGTCGTGCGCTCCAGGCTGTCCACTGCCTCACGCAGGCGCTGGCCGGCCTTTCCGAAGGCAGGGTCGTTGAGCTGCGCCACAGCATCTGCCGCACGCCGATAGCGGGCGATGGAGTGCTTCACCGTCTCGCCGCCCGCGAGTGGCAACTTGCGCATGACAAGATCAATGGACTGGATGCCGTTGGTGCCTTCGTAGATCGCGAGGATGCGCGCATCACGGTAGTGCTGCGCGGCACCCGTCTCTTCCACGAAGCCCATGCCGCCGTGCACCTGCACGCCGGTGGATGCCACCTCGATGCCGACATCCGTGCCGAATGCCTTGGCGACCGGCGTCAGCAGCGAGGCTTCCTCATGAGCCGCCTTCCGCTTCGCCGGATCCGTCTCGCGGTGGTGCCGGTCGAGGGCTGCAGCCGTGACGTAGCAGATGGCGCGGGCGGCGGCTGTCTTCGTGCGCATGTCGATCAGCATGCGCTTCACATCCGGATGCTCTATGATCGGGCTCATGCCGGCGGCGTTGGAACCCGGTGCCTTGCCCTGGCGGCGCTCCCGGGCGTAGCTGAGCGCCTTCTGGTAGGCGCGGTCGGCGATGGCGACGCCCTGCAGCGCCACGCCGAGGCGGGCGTTGTTCATCATCGTGAACATGCAGGCGAGGCCCTTGTTTTCTTCGCCGATCAACCAGCCGACCGCGCCGCCCTTGTCGCCGAAGACCATGGTGCAGGTGGGCGAAGCGTGGATGCCGAGCTTGTGTTCGATGCCGCTGCAGCGCGCGTCGTTGCGGCTGCCGTCGGGCATGAACTTCGGCACAAGAAAGAGCGAGATGCCGCGGGTGCCGGCCGGCGCATCGGGCAGGCGGGCCAGCACCAGGTGAATGATGTTTTCCGTCAGGTCATGCTCGCCATAGGTGATGTAGATCTTCTGGCCGGTAATCCTGTAGGTGCCGTCGCCCTGCGGCTCCGCCTTGCTGCGCAGCGCCGCGAGATCGGAGCCGGCTTGCGGTTCGGTCAGGTTCATTGTGCCGGTCCATTCGCCGGCTACGAGCTTGGCCAGATAGCGGTCTTTCAGCTCCTGCGAGCCATGGGCCGACAGCGCCTCGATGGCCCCCATGGTCAGCAGCGGGTTGAGCGCGAAGGCGAGGTTTGCCGCGTTCCAGATTTCGGTGCAGGCAGAATTGAGCAGGATCGGCAGTCCCTGCCCGCCGAAAGCTTCGTCTGCTGCCAACGCCAGCCAGCCTGCGCCGGACCAGTCGGCATAGGCCTGCTTCCAGCCCGGCGCGGTGGTGACAACGCCATCGGACAGTTTCGCGCCATGGCGATCGCCATCCCAGTTGATGCTGGCCAGCCGCTCCTCGGCGAACTTGGCCGCCTCGCCCAGGATCGCATCGACGGTTTCCGCGTCGAGATCGGCGTAGACGTCAGAACCCGGGCTCCCGGGTGCCTGCATCCCGGCCACATGCCGCATGGTGAACGCGATGTCGCCCACGGGTGCCCGATATGTCATGATCCCTGCCTCCCTTGATCCGTTATCGTGATTGCATTGGAGGCTAGCTTTCCGTAGCGCATCTCGCAATGACTGACTGGATCGTTTATATATAAACCGATGTCACGCTATCGACCCATGGTCAATATCGCCGAACGCGGCCTGATTGTGCCGGCAGATGCCGATGCGATCCTCGCCGCTGCTGCCATGATCGTTGCCGGGGATATCGTCGGCATGCCCACCGAAACGGTCTATGGCCTTGCGGCGGATGCGACGAACGGCGAGGCTGTGGCGCGCATTTACGAGGCGAAGGGCCGGCCGAGCTTTAACCCGCTGATCAGCCATTTGGCGTCGCTCGAAGAAGCCGAACGCCATGGCGTTTTCGATTCGCATGCGCGCCGGCTGGCTGCGGCGTTCTGGCCCGGTCCCCTTACGCTGGTGCTGCCTCACAGGCCGGAAAGCGGAATTTCCGATCTGGCGCGCGCCGGGCTCGATACCGTTGCCTTGCGTGTGCCGGGCCACCCGGTGGCGCGGGCGCTGATTGCGGCAGCGGGGAGGCCGCTCGCGGCACCTTCCGCCAACCTTTCAGGACATGTCAGCCCGACGCGGGCGCGGGACGTTTTCGAGGATCTCGGTGACAAGGTAGCCGTGATCCTTGATGGCGGCGATTGCGAGATCGGGCTTGAGTCAACGGTTGTTTCGGCTTTCGAGGGCAGGCTGACATTGCTGCGTCCAGGCGCAATCACCGTCGCTGAAATCGAAGCGATTGCCGGCTCAGCGGTACTTGCATGGAATCACGGTGAAAAAGTTGCTTCGCCGGGGCAACTGCTGGCGCACTATGCGCCAAATGCGCCGGTGCAAATAAACTGCGCAAGTCCCGCCAAAGATGCTGTTTTTCTTGCATATGGACGTCAATCTAATTGGTTTAAGACGACATTATTTCCAATAATTAATCTTTCGCCAGCCGGCGATCTGAGGCAGTGTGCCGCCAGATTGTTTTCGGCGTTGCGCGAGGCGGATGCGTTGCGGCCGGACATCATATGCGTTGCGCCGATCCCAGAAGAAGGTGTGGGCATCGCAATCAATGATCGGTTGCTTCGGGCAGCGGCCGGTCGGAACAAGCCCTAGGTTTGTTTCGTTGATGCACTTGGAGCACGCCCCCTGTGTGTTTCGAAATGGGGATTCGCATTTCTATGCAGAACATATCCTGGGACGAGTTCAGGCTCGTAAAGGCGATCGCTGACACAGGCTCTCTTGCCGGGGCCGGTGACACGCTTGGCCTCAATCATTCCACGGTATTTCGCCGGCTCAATGCGCTGGA